>NZ_JBEPYQ010000004.1:0-70167 GCF_041641335.1 Cohnella sp.
TGTCTTTGCTCCCCCATACCGGACACCTCATTTTCTTGTTGTATTCATTATCTGTCTGCTCTTATGAGGTGTCCACTTTTTATTCTAGCTCCACGCAGACCGTTAGCTGCCGGGCTCGGGCCAGATCGCCCGCATTAACGGTCTGGCAGACCGTTAGCTGCCCGGCTCGGGCCAGATCGCCCGCATTAACGGTCTGGCAGACCGTTATTCGCCCGGCTCGAGCCAGATCGCCCGCTTTAACGGTCTGGCAGGCCGTTATCTGCCCGGCTCGGACCAGATCGCCCGCTTTAACGGTCTGGCAGACCGCTATCTGCCCGCTTGGGGCCAGCTCGCCCGCTTTAACGGTCTGGCAGACCGTTAGCTGCCCGGCGCGGGCCAGATCGCCCGCTTTAACGGTCTGGCAGACCGTTATCTGCCCGGCACGGGCCAGATCACCCGCTTTAACGGTCTGGCAGACCGCTATTCGCCCGGCGCGGGCCAGATCGCCCGCTTTAACTGCCGATTGCCAGCAATCGATCGGCTTCCACGCAAGCCATGACGAATGCGCCTACGCCATGCAAGTCGTTGGAGCTGGTCGGACGGCTGACGTAATTTTCATAGTCGCCCGCGGACGTGCCGATGCAAATATCGGGCAGTGCCAGTCTGCCATGCTCGTCCTGCTTCAATCGCTCGATTAGTCCAGCGTATCCGCGTTGGACGGCATCCAGGCATTCGGTTCCGACGATGCCTTGCCGGATCGACTTGGCAATCGCGTATACGAACAGGCAGGTACACGAGGTTTCCAGCCAGTTGTCGAGTTGATGGCCTTTATCCACGACCTGGTACCACAAGCCGCTGGCCGGATCCTGATAGCGGATCAGCGCATGAATGAATTGTTGCTGCGCGGCAGCCAGCGCCCGATAACCTTCGGAATCCGCAGGCAGCAGCTCTAGGAATTCGGCTAACGCAAGTCCGTACCAGCCGAGCGATCGGCCCCAAAATTCCGGCGAGCAGCCGGTGTCAGGGTTCGCCCAAGGAATCTGGCGGCTTTCATCCCAGGCGTGGTAGAGCAGCCCGGTACGATTGTCCTTCATATGCTTGCGCATCAGGCTCTCTTGGTGCAGCACCATTTCGTGGAGCGAAGGCTCGCCGAAGGCGTTCGCGTATTTCAGCGCGAAGACGCCTCCCATATACAAGCCGTCCAGCCACATTTGATACGGATATTTGTCCTTGTGCCAGTAACCGCCCTCCGACGTGCGATTGAACGTGCGGAACAGATCCCGCAGCTTATCCGCAGCGATGCGATATTTCGGCAAGCCCGTCCGTTCATGCAGCCGAAACAGCAGCAACCCGGCTTGGATCGCGTCCAATTCGTCTCTCGCGAAATAGAAGTTGCCGTACTCGTCTACCAGATCGTCGACGTAGCCGCGAAAATACTCGTCATACCGCTCGTCGCCGGATCTCTCCGCGAGCATCTCCATCCCGCACAGAAACACGCCTTGATGATAGTGCCAACGATGCGCGGGCGGAAGCTCCCCCGGCGCGTGCGTATCCATCACGGACTTGCAGATGGCTTGCGCCCATTCCAAAGGCGTTCTCGGGTGTTGTATCGCTTTTTTGCTCATGCAGGCTCCACCATCCATCCCAATCTCTTTAGTCAAACTATCCTTTGATCGAACCGACCAGCGCGCCTTTGGCAAAATGCTTCTGCAGGAACGGATACACGATCAGAATCGGTAATGTCGATACGACGATGACCGCCATCTTCACCGCTTGGTCCGGCGGCGGCACTTCCCCGTCGAGGCTCGCCCCGGCGTCGAAGCCGCTCGCGAGTACGACGATCTGCCGCAGCAGGACTTGGATCGGCCACATCTTGCTATCGTTCAAGTACAAAATCGCGCTTAAATACGTATTCCAGTAAGTGACGGCGTAGAAGAGCGAGACGGTCGCGATGACGGGCATCGAGAGCGGCAGCACGATCCGGAAGAAGATGCCGATGTCGTTGCAGCCGTCGATCTTGGCCGACTCCTCAAGTCCTTCAGGGATGTTCTGGAAAAAGTTGCGCAGGATGATCATATTGAACGCGCTGATCGCCAGCGGCAGCACGAGCGCTGCGTATTTATCCACCAAGCCGATTTCCTTCACGACGAGGAACGTCGGAATAAGCCCGCCTTGGAACAGCATCGTGAAGACGACCAGGAACATGATGACTCTGCGTCCGTCAAGATCTTTGCGCGCCAGCCCGTAGGCCATCATGGACGAGATCAGCATGCTGAACAGCGTGCCGATCGCCGTGACGCCGATGGATACGGCAATCGCCCGGAAGATCGTATTCGTCGAGAAGATGAAGCGATAAGCCTCGATGCTCCAAACCTTAGGGATCAGAACGAATTTATGGGCAGCGATCTCCGCGCTAGTCGTGAACGAACCCGCGACGACGTGAAGGAAAGGCAGCACCGTGGCCAGGGCGACAATCGCCAGAAGCGTGAAGTTAACGACGCCGAACAGTCGGCTGCCGAGCGTTCGATCTTGTACCATACGGCAACCTCCTCTTAATAGACGCCTTCTTCGCCGAATTTTTTCGCCAGCCTATTCGCGAGCATGACCAAGATGAGCCCGATCAGGGACTTGAATAAGCCGATCGCGGCGCTATAGCTGAATTTGCCTTGCTGCAAGCCGACGGAATAGACGTACGTATCGATGATTTCGGCTACGCCGCGGTTGAGCACAGTGCCGGAAATCGAGGATTGGTTCTGGACGAGCATCGTCTATCCGATGATTCGGATTTTCCGGGATCGCCAAGAAGCGCAGTATCATAACATCTCGGAGAAAATCATCGATTTGGTGCATCGTTTTTACGATACCGACCTCACCTTGGAGGATTGCGCTTCGAGGCTTAACTATAACGCGAACTACTTAAGCAGCGTTTTCCGCAAGGAGACGAATAGCTCGTTCAGCGAATATTTGACGGCGTACCGTTTCAACATGGCGAAGAAGTGGCTGACCGAGACCGACGTGACCATCAAGGATATTGCGGCCCGGCTGCGTTACAACAATCCGCAAAATTTCATTCGTTCGTTCCGCAAGGAGGAAGGCGTTACGCCCGGCCAGTTCCGGGAAAGAAAGTGGAAGAAATAGTGGGCGAGCCCCTGATTTGGCGCGGGGACAAACGCCGCGACATAGGACATAAGGGGGAGTTGGAGCGATTGGATTACGTATGAGGGGAATCCAGTGGCGACGGGGGAAGAGGGCAAGGCGTAAGGCCGCGTCGGACGCGGGTTTGGGGGCTGTGGCAGGTTGCCGATGGCGGGCTGTTGTAGCCCTCTTTGGGCTTTTCGTTCAACCGCTTGCAAACAAGAACAGGAGAAAGGGGGGGCTCGCTATTTCGGATGATCATCTTGACGGAGCAGCAGTACCCCACTTGTTGAATCTGTATGGCATATGGTAAAATCGCAATAGAAAGACCGAGTGCTGGTAACACTCGGCCTATACAATTGGCTTGGACGGGATGTCCCTTCTGAGTTGAAAAGGATCAAAAAACCCACCTTCGGCGCGAACCTTGGGGTGGGTTTTTACTTTCTCTTGTAGTTATTCCCGATGTATGTTAAAAGAGCAATGACAAAGGTTGAAAAAGCGATCATCTATGAGGATTGCGTCTTTAACTTCCATAGTTTCACCTCCTTTCGAAGGGAAACTATGCCCACCCAAGGTTCAATTGTATAACTCTATATTAACGTTTATGGGGCATGCGATCAAGTGTTCTTGCTGAGGTGACAATTGCGTAATCAATCGTTCGTGTGGTACTGACGAACGGGTCGAAGCAACTTCTTTGGGCACAAATCGTTGCGAAGCAATTTTCTGCCTTAGGCATAACGCCGGCATTCAAGAAAGGTACTGGTTCCCGTCTGCACAGATTTGGGGCATCGGAACCCTCTCCTGCCGGGCGGCATATATTGTGGAACGAGTAGACGGCAAATGGGCTGGAGCGGATGGTCCGGCGCGGGGTCAGCCGTCGCTTACCTTCATGGCAAAGGAGGAGCCGCCATGCTTCCCGAGCTGTTATGGATCGTCGGTTTGTACGTTGCGGCCGCGGCATTCGCGCACTGTATCATTCGTCGAAGCTCCGGAGACGGACATCGCCATTATGTGCTGGTCGCGGGAAATCATCAAATGCAGATTGAAGGGTATATCCGGGCGATTCAGCTTTTTTCGAGAAGGACGGGAACGGAGATCGGAATAACGGTCGTGCTTGATCGGTCTACGGATGAGACGGGGCCGATTTTGGAGCGTATGGCCCGTAAGGATTCGGGCATCGACTGGGTGAGGCGGGATCGTTCGGAAAGCGGTAGACGGATAGATGAAAGGGCTCGCGATCGGGGAGTTGAACCGGTCGGATCGCTCGCGGCCGATTCGCGCGTGGTGTGGGTGGAGTTGGATCGTCAGGAGGATGTGCGGCGGTTGCCTTTGTAAGAGGGAAGATAGCTGGATGGGAACAACGGATTGATTCGCTGCCCTCAACGTGTTACGATGTAAAAAAAGCAAGCTCGGCCGTGAAGCACACGCCGCTCTTTCTCCGGATGGGGAATGGGCGGCTTTTCTGTTTTTTGGCGTTCCGGCGGCGGGGGGAGGGGCGAGGGGATGAATGTAGATCACGATCGGTTGTACAAGGAGCTTTTGCAGACTTTTTTCAAAGAGTTTATGGAGTTGTTTTATCCCAAGGTGTCGGCGGTTATCAATTATGGGCATGTAAAGTTTCTGTCCGAGGAAGTATTCTCCGATCTGGTCGGGGGAACGACTGAACGGGTCGATCTGGCTGTGGAAACGATGTTGCTGGAGGGAGGGGAGATGGAGGCTGGACGGGAGGCTGAAACGCTGATTATTATCCATCTGGAGCCGCAGTCTTACTATCAAGAGGATTTCCCTGAGAGGATGTTCCTCTATTCCAGCAAGCTGTACGAGAAGTATCGCAGACGTATTCTTCCAATAGCGGTTTTCAGCCACACGAGGCAGGAGAAGGAACCAAGTCGGTTCGGTTGGTCGTTTCCGTTTCTGAAGGTGATGACCTTCCGATATTATGCGATTCAGTTGCGTAAGAAAAGCTGGCGCCGATTCGTTCGGACCGACAATCCGGTGGCTGCTGCGCTTTTGAGCAGTATGGGATATAATAAAAAGGAACGCGTTACGGTAAAGTTTGAATTTCTTCGCATGGTGACTCGTCTGCGGTTGGATCCTGCCCGGATGAAGCTGCTGACCGTATTTTTCGAAACTTATTTACAA
Source organism: Cohnella sp. (assembly GCF_041641335.1). Taxonomy (NCBI): domain Bacteria; kingdom Bacillati; phylum Bacillota; class Bacilli; order Caryophanales; family Paenibacillaceae; genus Cohnella; species Cohnella sp. Next base: position 5,257 of record NZ_JBEPYQ010000004.1, read on the forward strand.
TTAACGACTTCCGAGAACGAGCAACTGCTCAAGAAAATAGATCGAACTAACCTGAATGAGGAGGTTGCGATGATGGAATGGATGACGTCCTGGGAGAAGATCGGGCTGGAGAAGGGTCTGAAACAAGGATTGGAACAAGGTAGAGAAGAAGGCGTGTTGAAAAGCAAAGAGGAAATTGCTGCAAAAATGCTGGCCAAGGGACTTGATCCGGCCATGGTGGGAGAAGTGACCGGATTGTCTGCCGATCAGATCAGTAAGCTCAAGGAATCGGTTCATTAGTCGGTTCTAGCAAGATAAATCAAGGTGAAGCACACCTCGAATCGCCGTATAGGCTGGGGTGTGTTTTTTTGTGTTGTTGGAGTGGGGAGAGACGACGCTAACGTGGGGAACGATGGAAGGGTAAGTATTCGAACTGGAGGAGGGGAGATAGATGAAGGTTGTTTTATATGCCGTTCGGACTGAGAGCGGGCAGAAGGCGCTGATCTCGATCGACTGGGAGACGGATCGGAAATATTGGAATGACAGAGTAAGTGAGATTGTTCGTCTACGCGAGGAGATTCCATTGGGTGAGGCGGAACGGCTGTGTCAAATGTTCGAGGAGGAATGGGCGAGTGGAACGGAATCTCCCGAGTATGCGGGTGAGATGGAGAGAATTAAGCTGAGAGAGGGGGCGGGAGCGGAGCCGCGCCTGCTCGAAGCGGCAGGAAAGGCGGCCGCGCTTTTGGCCGGCCGTTCGCTGCTCCGCGAGGAAGCGCAGCAGCTGTTGGACGCCGAGCTGCCGGGCAGCTTGGGCGTCTCCGCGTTTGCTGCGCTGCAGCTCGCGGCGCTCTTGGGGGCCGTGCAGCTGACGGCTGCCGTGGCCCCCGATGCAGTGGCAGCCCCCGCGTCGGCGGGGCTGCCGGGTTGGGCCGAGCGGGCGCTGCGGCGCGCTCGGCTGTTGTGGGGGCGCGGCGGGGCGGGCGGCCGCGCCCAGATGTTGCGCTGCCGGCGCTGCGGCAGCGCGGATAAGCTGCGGCGCACGGCTTGCGCCGCGTGCGGGAGGCAAGCCTGCGCGTATTGCGAGGCTTGCTTGACGATGGGGCGCAGCCGCGAATGCGAGCTGCTCGTCATCGGCGTGCCGACCGCCGGCTTTTCTAGCTCAGTATTTCTAACCGCCACCAACCCTGCGAGTTCGACCTATGAATCCGCCGTCAACCCTACGCACTCAGCACGAGGTTCTACTGCAGGCTTTGCGCATCACTTAGACATGCCCATCATCTCTGAACGTTTCACTTCCCAGTCCTCCCATTCTGAGACCGTCCAGCAGCGTCTCATCGGGCGCTGGGGACTCAGTCCCGCACAGAGTGACGCTGCCGCTCAAGCCCTCGCCTTCCTGGAAGCTCCACCGGCTTCCAGGGGCCGGTCGTTTCTGCTCTGGGCCGTTACGGGAGCGGGCAAGACGGAGATGATTTTTCCGCTGCTCGATTCGGTGCTCTCAAAAGGGGGCCGAGCGCTGGTGGCGACGCCGAGACGGGACGTTGTGCTGGAGCTGGCGCCAAGATTGGCCAAGGCGTTCCCGGACCGAAATATTGCCGTCCTGTACGGAGGGAGCCCGGATCGCTGGCGGGAAGGGGAGCTTACGCTGGCGACTACCCATCAGCTTCTCCGTTTTCAAGGGGCTTTCGACCTCGTGCTTATCGACGAGTTGGATGCTTTCCCTTATCATAACGACCCGATGCTTCATTATGCCGCCGCCAAATGCGGAAAGCCCGATGGCCGAACCGTCTACCTCAGCGCTACGCCTCCGGCAGCCTTGCAGCGTGAGGCATCACGCGGGAGGCTGGCGTATGCAAGGGTTCCGGTTCGCTACCATCGCCATCCGTTGCCGGTTCCCGCCAGACTGAAGCTGCCGTCCGTGTATCAAATACTCGCCAAACAGACAATCCCGCAAAGACTGCTGCAACCGATTCGCCGATCCGTTGGTCGCGGCGCTCAAGTGTTCCTGTTCGTGCCTTATGTTAAGCAAGTTGAGCCGATGGTTCGACTGATTCGCAATCAGGCGAAGAGCCTTGGTCTACCCGGCAGCGCTATCGCCGGAACCTCGTCCCCGGACGAAGAACGAGGAGAAAAGGTCGTTGCTTTCCGCGATAAGACCGTCCAGCTCCTTGTCACAACGACGATTCTGGAACGGGGCGTCACGATTCCTCGCAGCGACGTATTCATTCTCGACGCCCATAATTCGTTGTTCGACGCGGCTTCGCTCGTACAGATGGCGGGAAGGGCGGGACGTTCGGGAGACGACCCGTTCGGATTCGTCTATTACGGCGCTCCGGAATGGACACGGTCACAACGGAACTCGATCCGACAAATCCGGACGATGAATGCTGCCGCAAGACGAAAGGGTTATTTGAAAGCCGACTAGCCCGCCATACTATTGCCCAGAGAGAAGCATGCTGAAAGCCGACCCGCCCTCACTAAGTCGAAAAGCGTAACTTTTCCAGCCCATACCTCGTCCAAATAGGAGTGATTAACGAATGCGATTAAATGTTGGCTCCTGGTTTGCCTCGACAAAGCGCGAATGTCCAATCTGCGGCCGGGATGCGAGCCAGGGCGCGAGTGCAGCTGCTGCAGTGCCGATTCCGATCAGGCACCCGGCGCCGAAACAGGCGCTGGCCTCTCTATGCGGTCTATGCCGGAAAGCGATTCCTTGGATCGCGCATCCCGTCTGCCCTGTCTGCGGACGGGCGGAATCGTGCGAGGATTGCATCCGCAGGGCGGAACGCTTCTACGAAATCAGTCGTTGCGCGGTTCGCTATACCGATGCGATGAAGGACTGGCTTGCCCTCTACAAATACCGGGGCAACGAAGGTGTCGAGACGATTTTGGCCGCCATGCTGGCATTCGCATTGGAGCGTCTGCTGGCCGCGACATCCCAAGCTTCGTTCCCTATCATTACCGCCGTTCCGCTGGCCCCCGAGAGGTTAAGAGAGCGAGGCTTTAATCAAGCGGAGCGTTTGGCCTGCCGATTGGCCGAATGGTATGGAATGTCGTATCGGCCTCTTCTGCATCGTCTTCGTCACACCGAGAAACAAAGTCTCAAAACCCGTCGCAGCCGCGTCGTCGACATGAGAGGCAATTTCACAGCCGTCTCAACAGCTTCATTTTCCGGGAATATCGTCTTGTTGGACGATGTGTACACGACCGGAAGCACGCTCGACGAGTGCGCTCGCGTCCTGAGACAGGCCTCCGAACCGCAAGGGGACAGCCGGATCTACGGTCTGCTCTGGGCGCGTTCCTAGCAGAAAACGCGAGAGATTCCATCGAAACTCGCTTTTCGACAACGTTCGCCTTATGCTATGATAGGATGACTTCGGTTAAAATCAATCCAAATAATGCCTGTCCCAAAGGAGGAGACATGGAACGTCGAGCTAAATTAAACGAAATCGATATCGTACGCGGCATTGCGATTCTAGGCGTGCTCATGGTGCACTCCACCTCGTTCGCGACGGTAGATATGAAGCATACCTCCCTTTATGGGCTTTATAATTTCTTGAACATTTTTTCTAAAATCGGCACGACTTCGTTTATTCTGCTCAGCAGCTTCGTGCTGTTCTACAACTATTACCCTCAGCCGCTCACGGTTCAGCGGTTCAAGAAGTTTTATCGCAATCGGCTGATGTATATTGTGGTTCCTTATTTGTTGTTCTCGCTGTTGTACTTCGTGTTGAGATGGTATCAGAACGGATTCGCCTGGGATCTGTCGCAGATGTGGCCGAGCTTCTGGAGCAAAGTAGCGCAGGGGCAGGCCTATACGCATTTGTATTTTGTGTTTATCAGCATCCAGTTATACGTGTTGTTCCCGGTGTTGTTGCTGTTGATGAAAAAGTACAAATGGCTGGCGGCGTCTGCGATCTTAATCGGAGTCGGACTGCAATGGGCGTTCTTCCTGCTTAATCGCGAATACTGGCAAGTGACGAACCGGGGCAGCTGGTCCTTGTCTTACTTCGGGCATTATTTTCTCGGGGCATGGCTGGGCATCTACTTCGATCGGATCAAGGGCTGGCTGATCATCGCCAAGGAAAATATAACGAAAACGAAAGTGGCCGCGTGGATCGTTCTATGGGCGGTCTGGCTCGGTTCGGGCATCACCTACGTCACGATGTTCTACAATGCGCGAATGTACCAGACAAGGTATCACAATGCGCTATACGATGGAATTTGGGACCTCTATACGATGATCACCCCGCTGGTATTGATGCAGATCGCTTTCCTGATCGGCGGGAAAATGAACACTTCGTTCTGGGTCGGACGGCTGCGTCATCTGGGGATCGTCTCGTTCGGGGTGTACCTGGTGCATCCGCTGATCTTGCTCGTCTATCGGCAATTTCCGCTCTCCGGCGGCAGTACGCTCGTCCATCATGCCTGGTATGCCGGCGGCTTCCTGCTCGCTCTGTCGATTTCCTGGGTTGCCGTTACTGCGCTGAGCCGGCTGACCGGGTGGTCCTGGCTGCTGTTCGGCAGTGTGCCGAACCAGCTTAAAGCGGCTTATTCGGAGCCCAAACGCACCGATACGCCGGCGGTCAAACCGACGGCTTCCGCATGACGAACGAAGTAACTGGCGGATGCTTGTCTTTTCTAGTATAATTTAGGCAATTAGAGTCGATTGATGTCGGAGATGGGGGGATGATTACGTGAATTTAACCTACTGTCCGAAATGCGGCAAGCTGTTTTCCAAAAGCTTCCGCGAGGTATGCAACAATTGTCACCAAGAGTTGGAGAAAGATTACGAGCGATGCGCGGAGCATCTGCGTAAGAATAGAGGCATGGATATCCAGCAGCTGTCCGAGGAGACGGAGATTAGCATCAAGCAGATTACGAGATGGGTTCGCGAGGGCCGGATTTCGCTGATGGATGCTCCTAACCTGTCCTACCCGTGCGAGTCGTGCGGTACGCTTATTCGCGAAGGACATCTGTGCGAGACCTGTAAGAAGCGGCTTACGCGCGACGTGAGAAACGCCACTTCGCCGCCCGGTGCGAGGTACAATTCCGACGAAGAGCGGCAGAGGGGCGCCTACCAGATCGGCGACCGTCTTCGCGATCGCGATAATTAACCGCAACGACTAAACATTTCATATGAGCTGACCGATAATAGGGATAGATATTATCGGTCTTTTTATTTATTGAGGTGATCGTCGTGAAAATAAATGATACCCAGCGCATTGGCGCTTATCGCACTTATCAACAGCAATCGGATATTCGCGCCAACCAAGTTTCCGGCAAGCGTCGGAAGGACGAGGTGCAATTTTCGGCGGAGGCTATGGAGCTTCTTAATTCGAGACAGCCTGTTTCCGACCCGGACAGGGCGAAACGCATAGAACAGCTGAAGAACGAAGTGGCAACCGGCAACTACTACGTGGAAGATAAGCTCATCATCGAGAAGCTTCTTCCCTTTTTTAAATCCTAACGATCGGAGGATGACGGGTGACTTTTCAACCTCTTATGGATTCGTTGCAGCAGATGAATGCTCTGTACGCCAATCTCATTGAGCTTGGCGAAAGGAAGAAGGAGCAAGTCATCGGCAATCAATTGAACGACCTTACCCAGACGCTATCGCAAGAGTCCAAGGTCATTAAGTCATTGACGTCCGCCGATCAAGCGAGAAAGCAAGCGTTGATCGCATTTCAGCAGGAAGCAGGCGTTAAGGCTGACCCCAATATGCGGCTTGAGGATGTCGTTAAGCATTGTACGTCGCTGGCGCAAAAACAAGCTTTGCAATCCGTCTCGACGGAACTCTCCGGGCGGGTTCGAATTTTACGGCAGTTGAACGAAACGAACCAGCAGCTCGTGCGTCAGGCATTGGATATCGTGAATCATTCCCTTGATTTGTTAGTGGGGAGCCCCGAGGACGAAATGGTTTATCAGAATCCGGGACTCAGCGCATCGCACGCCAAACGCAATTCCTATTTCGATACCCGAGCTTAGCCGAGAGGAAAGTTATGTTCTCTTGGGAGATCAACGGAGGGATATAGCATATGAGATCTACTTTTCATGGTTTGGAGACGAGCAAGAGGGCGGTACTGACCCAGACCACGGCACTGACTACGCTTGGACACAATATCGCGAACGCATCTACGGAAGGGTACTCCCGTCAACGGGTAAACATGTCCGCAACCCGTCCTCTCGAAACGATGAGCATGACGCGCAGCGTCAATCCCGGACAGATCGGAACCGGCGTTCAGTATGATTCGATTACTCGAGTCAGAGAAAGTTTCCTGGACCAGCAGTACAGAAGAGAGAACCAGATGCTGGCTTCCTGGGAGATCAGAAGCAGTACGATCGGCATGATCGAAGGGATTGTTAATGAGCCCTCAACCACAGGCTTGAGTGCGGTTATGAATAAGTTTTGGAATTCGTGGGAAGTTCTGAATCGCGATCCGACGCTTCTTAGCGCGAGAATTGACGTCGTCGGTTCCGCGGTCAATTTTGCCGATACTTTGCAGCACATGGGACAATCTTTGGCTAATGTGAGCGCGGATTTAGACAGCAACATTGCGGCGAAGGTTAATGAAATCAATGTTATTACGGAAGGGATATCGCAACTGAACGCCTTCATTAGGCGAACGGAAGCATTCGGCGATAATGCCAACGACTACCGCGATCAAAGAGATCTTCTGATCGATAAGCTCTCGAAGCTTGTTGACGTTCAAGCGGCTGAATCTCCCGATGGCAATGTAACGATTCTGGCTGCCGGCATTGAAGTCGTAAATGGAGACGAATTTACTCTTCTGACTAATGCGGATGCAGAAGCCGCAACCGGGGGCCAACTGCACGGCTATGTCCAGTCTCGCAGTGAGGTCGAAATCATTACCAACCAACTGAATGCGATGATCAACACCCTTGTTCAAGGCGAGTTGACGGTTACGCTCCCGAATGGATATGTAACCAATTCGGATATGACGGCCGTTAACGATGTTACGCTTGAAAACGGCACTGTAATTACGGCCGGAACATTGATTCCCACAGGTTCCCGCATTGCTTCTTCGGCACAGTTCGTCGTTAACGGATTTAACGGAGTGCACCAATTAGGTTACAGCTATTCTGACCCCGCTACCTCGGGAATTCCGTTTTTTGTCACTTCAGACGGTTCCAACACCTTCAATATTTTGAATATCCGAGTTAATCCTGCAATCCAAAATAATACTAATCTAATTGCGGCTTCGGCTAAATACGATATAAATGGTGGCGTAAATTCTACGATTAAGGGCAACAGCGATGTCGCGCATGCTCTTGCCAAGTTGAGGGATAACGTATTTAACTATCCGTCCAACTTGACTAATCTTTCGTCGGGCACAACGGATGATTATTTCCGGGCGGTAACAAGCGATCTTGGGACCAGAGCGGCCAATGCAGAGCGTTCGATGCAAAATCAGCAACAACTGGTGGATTCCGTAAATATCAGACGTCAATCCGTCAGCGGAGTTTCTCTGGATGAGGAAATGGCGGACATGATCAAATTTCAGCACGCTTATAATGCGGCTGCTCGCAACATGACTATGGTGGACGAGATGCTTGATCGGGTTATTAACCAAATGGGATTAGTGGGCAGATAAGGAGGAATAAACAGCGATGCGCGTAACTAGTATGATGAAAACGACACAACTGCTCGGCAATCTGCGAAACATGAATTCAGGTATCCAGGATTGGCAGAATAAATTGGCGACTGGACAGAGAATTCATCGTCCGGGAGACGACCCGGTCGGAATCAGCTATCAGATGAGGTACGATACGGAACTGAGCCGAAGCGAAGAGTACTTGGAGAATACGAGAACCGGCAGCGGAATTCTGAAAACGATGGATTCGTTAATGCAGCAGGCGAACGATGTTCTGAAAAGAGCCAAGTTGATTACTCAGCAAGCTTCGACCGGCACGATTCCTGAAGATGCTCGCGCTACGATTGCGGCGGAGATGAAGCAGTTGCGTGAGCAGTTGGTCCTGATCGGGAACAGCACATATAACGGTCGTTATCTGTTTAATGGACAGAAGACTGACCAAGCTCCTTATAATTCAGCCACTGCGGCTAACGACGCGACCGATTCAGGAGTGTATTTCCTGAACGTAAGTCCCTCTGTTACCGTTCCGGTCAGTTTGACTGGAGAGGAGATATTCGGAGCTGCAGGCGATGCGGAGAACACCTTCAAAATACTGGACGATACCATCGCGCATCTGGAAGCCAACGATCAGGATTCAATTCTGGCCGATATGGATAGGTTTGATATTGCAGCGGATAAAATAGCAAAGACATGGGCCGAGATCGGGGCACGTGCCAACCGATTCGATCTTGTCGAAAATCGGATTCTAGATGAACAAGTTTCTCTGAAGGAGCTTAGAGGCAAGGTCGCCGATGTGGACATGCCCGAAGCGATTATGCAGCTGAAAATTCAGGAAAACGTGCTCCAGGCTGCATTGTCAACGGGAGCGAGGATAAGTCAGCTTTCATTAATTGATTTTATTCGGTAGCAGTTAGTATCGGCATAAAACCTCTTCTCAGCATTTAGGAGGTGTTGATCATACAGGGAATCACTTCCGGGCCTCCTCTCGGAATTCCTAAGCCCAATCCTGTTCGCACGATTATTCCAAAAGCAGAGGTCGATGCGTCGCATGTCCCCGCGAAACTTGAAATTCGGAATCGTTCGGCAGAGATGCGGACGGATTGGAGGCAAGTGTGGGACGAATTGGGATTGTTGAGGCCTTCTACTTATCAACGAGAGATGGATAAGAAAATGGAGGCCGAATTCGCACAGGAGTTGATTGTCAATGTACGGCAAGGGGACGAGGCGGGAGATTTAAGAAACCCGTCAAAGCCTAACATTTTTGGAAGACAGGCGTATGAAGACTACATGAGAAGAAGCAAGGTCGAAGTCGCAATCGACGTCGCTCCGAAATCCAGAGTGAAATTCGACATAAGAGTCCATCCGCCAGAGATCGATATTCAGACTCGTCCAATCGGAAAAGCCAAAACATGATGAGGATAACGGAATGGAGTTGACGTCGTGAATCAGCAAGACACCATCATACTGAGCGAACGATACGGCGAACTCGTATTGTCCGAGAATCAAATCATACGTTTCGGCAAAGGGATCGTCGGGCTACAGAACATCGATACTTACGGGTTGGTTGCTTTAGAGGATACGCCGTTCTATATTCTTCATGCGCTTAATGATCAATTGAGTTTCATCTTAATTCCTGCGGAAAAAGCTGTTCAGGATTACGGCTTTGAAATCGATAGTGAAACCGTTGAATTATTGGCCATCCAGAAGCGAGATGATGTCGTCACTTTCCTTATCGTTAATATCATTGATGACGTCTTCTATGTAAATCTCAAAGCTCCTGTTCTCATTGCTCCGAATCAACGTACTGGCTGTCAGTTCATCATCCACCAGAACGACTATCCGATCCGGCACCCTTTGACTGGCAAGGAGGAGAATTGATGCTTGTTCTGAAGAGGAAAGTCGGAGAAAAGGTCATGGTGGGGGATTCGATAGAGCTTCAGGTGCTCGCCGTCGAAGGCGACAATGTTAAGTTGGGTTTCGTCGCTCCACGTCACATCCAGATTTTGCGCAAGGAGCTTTATGAAGGTTTGATGCAGGAGAACCTTCAAGCGGGGCAACGGAATTCATTACCTGACGCTCAGGCAATAGGACTGCTTAAGAGCTTCAATAAGTTGGGATTAAAATCGGATGCGGAGTGATGAACATGTCGGGAATCAACGGAATTCAGCGCGTGGAAATGCCGAGCATAGAAAATAAGCCTGAACGTAATGCTGCCTATGCGAAAGAAAAGGTTACGAAAGAAGAAACCACGGCACTAGTAGCAGCTTCACAGAAGGAAGGCAAGGCAAAGTATGATCTGGACTTGCTAAGCGATAAAGACAAGAAGAAGCTGGAAGAAGAGCTGAAAAAGACGAACGACTCACTGTCTTCATCTGGTAAAATGCTGAAGTTCAAGTTCAATGAGGAAGCGAAGACGATGTATGTCGAAGTGATCGATTCCGAATCCCAGGAAGTAATTGCAAGCTTGCCTCCGGAATTTCTGATCGACCTTTCATTGAAAATGAAAGAGTTGATCGGGATGTTCTTTGATGAGCGACGGTAGTTTGAGAAAAGGCAGAAGGGAGATTTTGCAATGAGTGGGATTAGCTTAACTGGATTAGCTTCCGGCTTGAATACCAGTGAAATGATTGAAGCGCTTATGAAGATTGAAAAGATTCCGTATACGAGCCTGGAAAAGAAGAAGAATACGATTGCGAGCAATCAGACGTTGATTCGAAGCCTAAATACAAAGATCTTGGCGCTTCGCACAACAGCTACGGAACTGATGTATTCGACGGCGTTTAAGCAAGCGTCCGCCGTATCGAGCGATACGTCCACCGTTAACGTTACCGCCTCGGAAACGGCTGCCCCCGGCAGCTATAGCGTACAAGTTAGCAAGCTTGCACAGAAACACGTCGTTGCATCAGCCGAGTTCGCCGCGGGCGACTCGTCGACGCTGTCGGGAACATTCACCTTGAAAGGGAAGGACGGCACAGTATCCAAAGATATCAATATCTTGACGGGCGCAGGCGTAACCAATCAAAAGATGCTGGAGAAATTGCGTGATGATATTAATTCCGCCAAGGCGGGAACCACCGCAAGCATTATCGAAACCTCTCCCGGCAATCTGACTCTCGTGTTGACGGCCGACAATTTGGGAGAGAATTCCGACATCCGAATAGGCGCCGGAGCTTCGGACAGTCATGTCTATTTAGGCGGAGACTCATCCGCGCTGACGTTGTTGGAAAATCTGGGGGTTAAACAGGTTGGAACCAATGCAACCAACACGAAACAAGCGGCCCAGAATGCAGAAGCTACCGTGAACGGCATCGCAATTACATCCGGGAGCAATACACTAAAGAATGTTGTTCCGGGACTAACTATTGACCTGCTTAAAGCGGAATCGTCCAGCACCATTACTGTGGATAAAGACGCGACTAAAGTGGCCAGCAAAGTACAAGCATTCGTCGACGCCTATAACGATGCCGTAACGATGATTCGCGAGAGCAGCGCAAAAGGCGCAGTTATGCAAGGGGACTCGACACTGCGGATGCTGCAGCAAGAGTTAAGCGATCTCGTCAATGGCACCATAGGCGGGAAATACGGCGATAAGAATGCCGATTATGCTGGCGCATTCAGTATGCTGAGCGAGATTGGTCTGGAGATCGATAAAGGGATTACATCCGGAAGTCAAATGACCGGTAAAATCTCTTTCGATAAAGATAAGTTTATAGAAGCGTTCAAGAATGACTCGGATTCGGTCTATCAGTTGTTTGCTTACGATGGAACCGAAGGGAAAAAGGATGCCGGGATTGCCGTCCGAATGTTCGAGAGCTTGGGAACATGGACGAAGACCAATACGGGTTTTCTTGCGTACAAGCTATCCGGATACGATTCGGATATTAAGATGATTACCGAACAGATGGACTCTATGAACTTACGCTTGAAATCCAAAGAAGCCAAGCTGCAAGCTCAATTTGCTGCGATGGAGTCCGCTCTCTCTTCGCTGAATAACCAGCAATCTTGGTTAAATAGTCAGATCGCTTCTTTGAGCTATAACAATTAATGTCGGAAGATTAGCGTGAAGTGACGAGGAGATGGACTACGTGAACGCGCAATCCCGAATGGGTTACCAGGCTTACCAGAAGAATAAATACGAGACGGCATCGCCTCATAAACTGATCTTAATGCTCTACGACGCAGGCCTGACGAATATTGGCCGGGCGCGACAAGCTCTTGCTGCGAAGAATATGGCGGAAGCCAATCGATTCATGAAAAAGACGCAGGAGATCGTGTTCGAGCTGCTTTCTTGCCTTAACGAGGAACAGGGCGAGAGTATCGCGAAAAATATGAAAGAAATCTATCTCTATCTGATCAGGTTATTGACGGAGGCCAACGTTCGCAAAAATGCAGAGTTGTTGAACGAGCCGGAAGGAATTCTTAAACAGTTTCGCGATACCTGGGAGCAGATCGGAAAAGAGGTTGGGAATGGAGGATGAGCTTCAGGAGTTGGTGGATTCCTGGCAATTGGGGTACGATCGATTAGCAGAGTTGAGCATGGAGCAATACGTTCTGGTAAAAGACGGGGCCGACGAAGAGACAATGTGGGAACGGATTGCTCAACTTGCAGGAGAGAAGGACCGATTGCAGGATGAAATGGAGCAGATTCAGAAGCGTCTCATTCAGGAGCTCGGCTTGGAGCGAGTACAACGAATCTTCGAAGAGCGAATCCATACTCCGGCTGAGTCCGCCAGACTCCTCACAGCGGAAACAACACGTAAAATCGAGATGAAAATGCTGAGCGTCGGCAAGGATCTCGGTTCGACGAGGACTCAGCGTACGGTTCTTCAGGCCTATCAGGGCGTTAGCGCCGAAGACCACATGTCTCATTATTTTGATGAGAAGAAATAATTTCTAGTATTTTTATTTATCTCTATAAAAATATACAGATTGCAATCCGATATTAATAATATGTCGCAAGGACGCGGCTAATCTTTATAATCATGGAGGATGATTTTAATGTACATTAACACGAACGTAAGTGCAATCAACGCTCACCGTAACTTGGGAGTCAACAACACGACGATGAGCAAAACGATGGAAAAACTGTCTTCCGGCTACCGCATCAACCGCGCTGCCGACGACGCTGCTGGCCTGGCAATCTCCGAGAAAATGCGTTATCAAGTCGGCGGTTACAACCAAGCGATTTCCAATGCTCAAGACGGCATCTCCCTGATCCAAACGGCTGAGGGTGCGCTGACGGAAGTTCATTCCATGCTGCAGCGTTTGAACGTTCTGGCTAACCAAGCTTCTAACGGAACGTTGGACGACACTGACCGCAACAAAATTCAATTGGAAGTTACTGCATTGACTTCCGAAATCGACAACATCGCTTCAACTCTGAAGTTCAATGGCATCAACCTGTTGAACGGAACGGGAAGCAGCATCACGTTCCAAGTTGGTTTCGAAGCGAATACGACGATCTCTGTATCGCTGGGCAGCGGTACTACGATTGCAGCACTCGGACTTACGGGTCTTAGCGTAGCTAGCGCTGGTGCAGCTCAATCCGCTATTTCCGCAATCCAAACGGCTATCAGCTCCGTATCGCAACGTCGCGCCGAATTCGGTGCCGTTCAAAATCGTCTGGAGCACACGATCAACAACGTTGGCGTAAATGCGGAAAACCTGTCCGCTTCCGAGTCCCGTATCCGCAACGCTGATATGGCTAAGGAAATGACGGAGTTCACGCGCAGACAAATTCTTGTCCAAGCTGGAACGGCAATGCTGGCTCAAGCAAACTCCGTACCGCAAAACGTACTTCGTTTGCTTGGCTAATATGGTGCAAAGTGGAAGCCTTCCGATCAATCGATCGGAAGGCTTTTCTATTTAGATTTTTAGCGATAATGCCGATATATAGGGTAACTAAGCTGATATGATAAGGTGCTGAAGCAAATGAACGTAATATCCGCGCAAGGAACGATGGTGCTTGCCGAGCAAGATCGGAATGCCAGACTCGAATCATTGAATGGCTTGCTCAAATCGTTATATGACCAGCAAGAGATCGTACAGGAAGTTATTATTGATGGCGTAAATTATAGAGACCAATACAATAATTATTTGTTAGAGAATTTAATGGATATTCAATCCGTTGAAATAAAAAGCGTACAAGAAGCGGTGTTGATGCAAAGCATTGCAGAGGATCTGAAAGAATATCTTCCCAAGCTGATTCGCGGATGCGACTCCATTCCCGAACTGCTCTATGGAGAGATGAAGGAAGAAGATTGGGGATATTTCGGTCAGCTTATGGAAGGAACCAATTGGGTTGGGCAATCTGCGCTTGCCTTGCGGACCTATGGCGACAAGCGGCTCGGGGCTGAGCCTATTCATGCTTCAGTAGTTCAGTTCGTAGATGGACTGGAGAAGCATGTTGAGGAACTGGGAGCGGCTATGGAGCAGCAGGATTACACATCGGCGGCTGACCTTATCAAATATGAAATGTCCGAATCCTTCAAGCATCTGCTTGCACAATTGGAGGCCGAAACCACCTCATGAAGAAATATGCGGCAGACAACTTGATGTTTCTTAGAGAACATTACCCGGAGATTTACAATCTGGTTAGAAATAAAACGCCGAATAAGGCGTACATAACTGGTGAGCCGAGCAAGAACGGAACTGCCAACGTGGCGCTTCGCAACGAACAAGGGATCTTATTGCATCTCTATAGCAAATATGATCCCCAATTAGAGGTTGCTCGTTGGACGGAGTCGCATGACGATAGAGTTCTGAATGCAGATCATGTATTAATGGTTGGCTTCGGACTTGGGTATCATGCCGAAGCTTTCATGAACGCTTATCCGAATAAGCGAGTCTACATCTACGAACCGAATGTTGAACTGTTCCTGACGGCGATCGAGTCGAATGATCTGCGAAACGTTCTCGGTAATCAAAATGTGGCGATGTTTGCGGTAGGACAAGAAGACCAATTAATCATGGATATGCTCGTAAGCATATACAATTCGCTGAAGGGCGAATTTTCATATGTGCTTCTTCCTCCGTATCGCAAGCTTGATCCGACATTAGAAGACCGGATGAACAAGCTGATGATTCTGGTGGCTAGTAACTTCAGATCTAACATTCACACGGTGGCCAAGTTTAAGGGGGAATGGATTGAGAACTCGATCGTGAATATGGAGAGAGTTCTGAGGACCCCTTCATTCACAGCGCTCAGAGGAGTGTGTCAGGGCAAGCCAGCCGTTATTGTAGGCTCCGGCCCCTCTCTTGGGCTTGAGGCCGAGACGCTACGTCAACTCAGGAATCATGCGTTCATTATTGCTGCTGGAACAAGCATAATGGGCTTGTTGCATCACGGAATCGAACCACACCTGATTATCTCTATGGACCCAGGTGAAAATAACGCAAGAGCGTTTGCCAAACTGGATATCGCTCATATTCCGTTTTTATTTCTATCTACAATAAAGCATACATCAATCACTAACGATCGCTCTAATATGCTTATGCATGGTTTTTTCAATATTGACGTCGTTTCTCGATATCTATTGGATTTAACGGAAGAAGATGCGATTCTGTCTTCTTCTTCTACCGTATCGGGAACAGCAATTCAGATAGCTGCTTATTTCGATTGTTCGGAGATTGTCTTTATTGGTCAAGACTTCTCTTATCCTGGAAATCAAGTGTATTCGGCCGGGGTCAACCATGGATCTCGCGCTTGGGCGCAAAAGAAGGTTTCAACTGCCGATCTCCTAGTTAAGAATGTGAGCGGTGGAGAGAACGTTACCAATCATACGATGCTTCACTTGAAGACGGATCTAGAAGCGGTTATTCGATCGGTTCCCAACGTTCCCTTCTATAACGCTTCTCCTGTCGGAGCAGTCATTGAGTATACCGAAATAAAGACTCTTCAACAACTGCTGAATCAACGTGAAAAAGAGATCATAGATAAAAATTGGTTTAAGCAGCAGATGGAACAGTCGTTAAAAATCTATTCGCCGGAAAAACAAAAAGAGACTCAACAGCGTATTTCTCGAGTGTTAAAGGAGCTAAGCCGAACTGACGATGCGTTAGCTCAATTATCGAAACACATTTCCTCGAACTCCAGAGATTACGAGAGTTGGTTCTCGCAGTTTGAGGAGATGTGGTCGCTAATCGTCAACCATGAAATTTTCGAAAAGTGGTTCAGCTTCTTCCTCGTAACCGAGAAAATCTATGCAGAACGTTATTGGAGCGAAATGTACGGGGAAACGGATTTGAATCTAAAACGTCAAAAGCTGATAGCCTGTGCTCGACCGCTTATTGATGGCATGCAGAAACTGACTCCGCAGTTAATTATCCTCATAAGCGAATTGCGAAACAAGCTGACAGAGAGAGGTTAAAAACCTAATGGGCTTTTATACGGGTAAGAAAATATTGATAGTTGGTGGTACTGGGACGATTGGATACCATCTAACCAAGCGACTTCTTCAAGAGAGTCCTCAAGTTGTTCGGATATTCAGCCGAGATGAATATAAACAATTCGAGATGAGCATTGAATTCCAGGAGCACTCAAGTAAGCTTCGATTCTTAATCGGAGATGTAAGAGATCAACAAAGGTTAAACCGGGCCATGGAAGACATCGACTATGTATTTCATCTCGCGGCAATGAAGCATGTTCCTTTTTGCGAATACAATCCATTTGAAGCGGTTCAAACAAATGTAATAGGAACACAGAATGTGATTCAAGCGGCAATTCAGGCCAACGTGAAGAAGGTGTTATTCACGAGTACGGATAAAGCCGTATCCCCCTCTAATACTTATGGTGCTACGAAATTAACTGCCGAGCGTCTGATTTCAGCAGCGGGTTATCAGAAGGGGCCAAAGTCCACTTCTTTTGCATCAGTTCGATTTGGTAATGTAATGGGGTCTAGAGGGTCGGTTATTCCCTTGTTTACTAAACAGATATTGGAACAAAGAAAAATTTCCGTGACAGATCTGCAAATGACCAGGTACATGATGACTCCAAACCAAGCTATTAGCCTAATGCTAGAAGCAAATAGTATTTCTGCTGGCGGCGAAGTTTTTGTATTGAAGATGCCCTTAGTGAAACTTTCGGATCTAGCGGAAGTTATTATTCAAGGAGTAACTACAGCGTATCAAATCCGGGATGAGATAAAAATAGAGGAAATTGGCTTGCGGCGTGGTGAAAAAATGGCAGAAGAACTTATGACCTTAGATGAATCTCAGAAAATAGTAGAACATCCCTATATGTTTATTATTCCGCCTCTCTTTAGTCAACCTAAAAAGGTTAATTTACTAACAAAGTATATAGAGAATAGTAACGATATTGGATATGATTTTAACGAATTTGTAAATAAAGAAAAGTTGAAATTATGGTTAGAAAGCGAAGAGTTACTTCCATCTCCGGTTAAATTTGAGTAGACATGTATATTCGCACGATTTAAGGAGGCGGGAAGCATGAGTACAAATGGATTGTATCAACTTCTTGGCACTAAAAAGATAATTATCTTCGGTACTGGTGAAGCGGCCGAAAAATTCATATATGAAACAAAAATACATGTAGAAATGTTTCTCGATAACAACTCAAGGAAATGGGATGATACTTTTCTTGGAGGCAAAGTATGCAATCCGGATAAAATACTATCCTATCATCAAGGAGAATACGTAGTTATAATAGCTAGTATGTACTATATGCAAATTGCGGAGCAACTTAATCACTATGGGCTAAAAGAAGATGTTGATTATTTTGATAGTCAACTTCTTCTGATCTACCACTCGACCGATCACGTATCTGGTGATGATCGAATAAAATATCCCAGAACTATTAATTACCCCATTACAAATAAATGTAACTATCGTTGTGCAATGTGTAATGTATGGAAACCTGAATATTCTGCTCACAAAGATTTATCGCCACAAGAAATATACAAAGTTTTCAAACAACCCTTATTTCAGAAGTTGGAGTTCGTAGGGATCAGTGGAGGCGAACCTTTTGTTCGTAAGGACATAGTTGAGGTTGTTGAAAACATGGTTGATGCTTTACCCAACTTGAGGGGGCTCTCCATAATTAGTAATGCTAGTTTAGATAGCATGCAGAATAAAATTCAATTAATTAGAGAAGTTCTTACTAGTAGGAATATTGCATTTACTCTTCAGATATCTATTGATGGTCTAAACGAGTATCATGATTTAAATAGAGGAGTCAAAGGAGCTTTCGAAAGAACAATTCGAAATTTCTATCAACTGAATAATGAAGGTCTTGTAAGTGAAATTAGTACTACAATTACCAAGAAGAATTACTCGAAACTTTGGGGAATTTATAAATTTGCTAAAGATAACAATGTGTACATACGATTCCGCTTAGCTAGTTTAATTGAAAGGCTGTATAATCAAGACCTCTCTGAAAACTATACGTTTAATAAGAAAGAACGACTGACAATTATCAAGTTTTTAGAAAACATTATTCACTATCACGAAAAAAACCTGGAGAAAAAGATATTCTATAAATCATTAATTGGGCAACTTCAAGGAGAGAAGAGAAAGTCTGGATGTTATTGGAAAACATCGGAAGGAGTTTCTTTAGATCCCTATGGAAATTTGTTTTTTTGTTTTCCTAAAAGTCCTAAAATAACGAAGTTGGATCTTGAAAAGGAATATGACATCGAACTTCTTCAGGAAAATAAGAACCTTTTAGAACAAACACTACGCCATTGCGATAAATGTATTCATGACTATCGGGGGAAAGTGACAACGGAAGGCGCTCAACTGCTCTATGGTCCAGTAAGGAAGAATCGTGAGAACTATGCTGTGAATTCCAGGCTTATTGAACAATATCGCAATATAATTGTAGATAAGGTTGACATTAAATCTACAGTATTGAAGAAAGTTTCGATAATTGGCTGGTATGGTACAGAGACTTTAGGAGACAAAGCAATTTTAGCGGGGATTATTATCAACTTACAAGAGTATGGAATCGCATTGGAGGATATTACTCTAGTCTCTTTGCATCCTACTCTATCTGAGCTTACCTTATTGGAGCTGGAGTTGGACACTGTTAAAGTGGTGGATACTTACGAAGTTAAAGAAAATATCGCTTTCATCTCTTCTCAGGATCTTTTCTTGTTCGGTGGCGGGCCACTGTGTGACGTTGAACCTTTGTTAGATATGATGACTATTTTTATTAGAGCTAAAGAACAAGGGAAGCGGACTGTTATTTATGGAAGTGGTATTGGACCGTTAAACAATGAACGTTATAGAGAGGGATTAGACATTCTCTTGAATTATACAGATAAGATCAGTTTGAGAGATAAGAAATCATTAGTAAAGTATAGAGATATTCTCCCGGCAATGGGAAGGTTCAAGGATATCAACCACTTTATTGATCCTGCATCCAGATATATTCAACAATTTCTTGGTGAACCAGAAGAATCGATAATAGCTGATGAGTATGTTATATTTAGTTTCCGGAAATGGCCTATCATGTATGCTGAAGGGTTAGAGGTTGAGCAGTATAAGCAGAAAGAAGCTTTATATGAAGAACATATGATTCGTTTAATAAACGATACAATCTCACAGGGACACAAAGTAGTTTTATTTCCTATGCATACGTATCACGTAGGAGATGACGATCGAGAGTACTATGCACATATTATGCAAAACATTTACTCCAAGGATAAAGTATTGTTGATAACGGATGATTTAACTCCAAGGGAATCTATAAATTACTTTAGATTTGCAAAGTTTGCGGTGTGTCTAAGGTTCCATTCCGTTGTATTTGCCGTTACATGTAATACGCCATGTCTTGCCATTGATTATCATTATGGGAAAGGAAAGGTTAGTGGGTTTATGGAGGCTGTCGGATTACAATCATGGGTATACGATATTGACCAATTGATTGCAACCGAATCCGATACGATTATTAACCTTTTAGAATCTCCTAACGTTGAATGGGATGAAGTAAACCGGTTCATTAGTAACAAAAATAATGAATTGTCCGATTATATGCAGGTTATTACGAAATGAAGCGGAGATGTTGCTAATGTATGACGATGTTCAGCGCATTGTGCATATTAATACCAACGATCTGCGTGGTGGAGCTGCGAAAGTAGCTTGGCGATTAATGAATTGGCAGAACGAAACAGCAAATAGAGCTAAAATGATTGTAGGAAATAAAGAGAGTACATCAATAGATGTAGTCCCGTTCTATACAGAACCGGTTTCCACCAAAATGAGAGCAGTAGAAGAAGGGTATTTGGATTACCATTTTGCAGGTAGTGATCGACTGCGTGAACATTTTTTAATTAGGGAAGGCAGCGTCTTACATCTACACAATCTGCATGGTAATTATTTCAATCCGCATTCCCTGAATGCACTTACTAATTCTAAGCCAACTATATGGACACTTCATGATATGCATGCAATTACTGGCCATTGCGCCTATTCCTATTCCTGCGAGAGATGGATGATCGGATGTGGCGAGTGCCCCGACCTTAAAACTTACCCTGCTATACTGAAAGATAAATCGGATGTAATGTGGCTAGATAAAAATAGGATATATGAACAATCTCAGCTTACTATTGTAACGCCTTCATCGTGGCTTAAGAAACTGGTTGAAAAAAGCAGTTTGTTAAATAGGCATCCTGTCGAACTGATATTTAATGGAGTCGATACTCGTATTTTCAATCCTCGTAATAAGTTCGAAATGAGAAAAAAACATGGACTGCCAGAGGATAAGATCATTATTGGAAGTGTTGCTAATGGAGGGGGAATTCAAAATAAGCGTAAGGGAGGATATTACATAAATGAAGTAATTAATCGTTTGAAGACAACGAATGCTTCGGTTCTCTTCCTCAACATCGGAGATTTTAGGAATACTGATGTAGATAATATGGTATGGAATTCGGGATACATTCAAGATGAAGAGCGTTTGGCTGAGTTATATTCCACTATGGATGTGTTTTTATTTCCTTCCGTAGCGGACAATTGTCCGCTAGTGATTTCTGAAGCTCAAGCTTGTGGAGTTCCGATTGTAAGCTTTGCAACGGGAGGAATTCCTGATTTAGTTCAGCATAGTGAAGATGGGATAGTGGTTCCAACTGGTGATATTAGTGCATTAGTAAAGGGCTTGGAAGCCGTTATTGAGAATTCAGAAATAAGAAATACTTACTCTTCGAGGGCTCTTAAGAAAGCAATTGAGAAATACTCGTACGACAAAATAATGAAACAGTATGACAGATTATATGAGAAAAGCGAAAAAAAATTTCGACCAATAATCTTGACCGACGTTAGTGTCTCATCATCGCCTTCTTCGAAGGCGTTTCCTCGAGTCATTGTACAGAACCATCAGGAGTTGAATATTTCAACGTTTACTTACCCGGGGGAAATAATTGATTATCCGGGATTTTTAACGGAAGAGTTGATTATTGAGAGTAAGGCGGAGCTCGTGTATATTCCTAAAGGGAATATGAATATCGATCCATATTTTCTTAAAAGTTTACTGTCACAGTACAACAATCAGGAAGTCGTATATTCAAAAATTAAAGTCACTCGAAAAGATGGTACGGTGTTCTACAAATGGGCTTCTCCAATTACATATATTGATCGGAATAAATTTACAAATACTGTAAATTGTTTGTTGAGTGATTGTCTAATTTTTAGAACAGACGTTGCCTTGAAGAATCTAGGGAAAATTAATAATGGACAACAAATTGTAGTTAATTATGCTTCGGGAATGAATGATGGATTAATAAATACAACAGTCAGTAATTTTATTAAAATCAAAGAGCCAGAGAAACCTGAGAATCTTTATATTTATGGTGCAGGAAGACACACAATGGATTTGATAGCGAGCGGGGAGATAAATGGCGATATCATTGCTGGAATTATCGATAGAGATGATATTAGCAGAATACCTGAATTGTTCTCAAACCCTGCTAATAAAGTTCTGATCTCATCTGTAACGTATGAACAAGAAATATATGAACAATTGTCCGAGTATTTGACTAATGACCAGATTATTCGATTTTATGGTCAACACGTATAATTTTGGTCAGGGGCTCTGGAGGTATAATGAAAAAAGTTATTATATTTGGATTAGGTAGCGGCTACAATAAAATTATTCAAATATTAGATTATACCAAGGTTGAAGTGATTGGACACACAGATAATGATCTGAAGAAAATAGAAGAATCTAAACTATGTAATGTTATTAAGCCTGAAGAGATTTGTAGACACAGTTTTGACTATATAGTTGTTGCCAGTCTCTTTTTTTCTGAAATTTTTACTAAATTGGTGGGTGAAGGGATAAGCTCGGACAAGATCGTCAATGGAGTTAGTATCTATGATAGTTATCTTCCGGTCCAAAGACTATTAAGTCGGGAAAAAATCGATTTGTTCGTTACAGGTATGTCTTACGCTGCCGGAATTGAAGAAGAACTGTTACGGGTTAATGCAGTTAATCTCGCTTTCGCTGGTCAGGATCTTCTACTGGATTATTGCCTAGCGAAGCAAGTAATACACTCCAGAATAGATAGACTTCCCAAATTCTCAATAATAGGCTTAGCATATTATCAATTGAACTACGAATTCATTAAGACCAGAAAGACAAATGATGCTAATGTCAGAGAAACCAGATTGAAAGCTTTTCCTGGATTAGTGAGTAGATATTATCACCTTTCCTCAAATTATGATCCCCAATATTTTAATGCTTTTTACCAACACCAAGCAGAAGAGGCGCGGTTTTGCGTATATCATTCGGAAATCTTTGTATCTATAAAAGATAAATATACTGCTGCAAAAACAACAATACAAGTAAAAAATGAGAAGCCCAAAATGGTTGTAAATGCAGATCAAAGAAAAGATTTGGCTAAGAAACTATCATCAAAATATTATCATGAATCGGTTCTTAGAAATCAGAATATCCTGGCTCAATATTTAGAACTTCTAGTAATTAACGATATTAAGCCTATTATCGTTATTCATCCGCAACATCCCGATTTTGTGAGGAATTTTTCCCCTTTGATGGTGAATCGATTTATTAATTTATTAGACACTCTCAGGCAGAGCTACAATTTTCAATTAATAGATTGTTTTGAATCAAATATCGTTGGCGATGATGACTTCAAAGATCTGCATCACTTAAGTCTAGAAGGCAACAGGAAATTCACTCAATACTTAAATAATAATATTAATTGGGTATAGGTGTGGAAAGGGGTTTAAGATGTCCAAATTAGTTTATTTGGGTAGGAGTGAAATAAGGGAGAAACTTATTAATTCTGAACTCTTTCCGGAATTTGAAGTAACAGAGATTACGGATCAAAATAGAATGGTGGATAAGAGTGATCTTAATCGAAATGATTATGTTCTGATTTTGGTGGACCCTGTAAAACAGTTGTATAATAATTTGTTAGAGCAGGGATTTAAAGAATCGCAAATTGTGAATGTAGTATGTACATATGGTGCTATTCATGGGATAAACTATTTGTTGTCCAGTTCTCCTATTGAACTTTTCATAACAGGCCTATCTTATGCAAGAGGAATACATGAAGACTTGCTTCCTGTAGAGGCTCTCAATCTATCATATGCAGGACAAGATTTGTTGCTTGATTACTGTATTGCTCGCCACGTCATTGAGACTAGAAAAGCGAATCTGCCCAAATATGCGATAATTGGTCTGTCCTACTATAGTTTTAACTATGAGTTTATTAAAACTCAACCTTCCACTAACAACGAGATTAATTCAACGAGGTGGATTACTTGGCCGGGCCTAGTTTGCCGTTATCGATATTTGTTGAAGTACAATGACGTAACCCCTATCCATGATTTGAGTTCCCATCAAGCGCCGGATGTATCTATCTATCTTGAACATACTAAACTGTATAAGTCCCCTTTGGAATCATTGTATGTCGTACCCTTACCCAAGCGCATTAAAGTTATAAACTCAGAGATGAAGCCTTTCCCAAATGAACGAAGAGTAGAGGCGGCAATACGTGTATCAAGAAAATATTATCCGGATTCAATTACCGTTAATGTTAGGGTGCTTGATAGTTATTTGAGTTTACTCATAGATAATAATATCAAACCAATTATAGTTGTTCACCCGCAGCATTCAGAATATATTAAACACTTTTCCCCACACATGGTTGAACAATTCCGTGCGACAATGCGATCTCTTAAGACAAAGTATGAATTTCAGCTATTTGATTGTTTTGATTCTGGATTGATAAACGATTGTGATTATAAGGATGCAGATCATCTCAATATGAAAGCTCAAATTGAATTTACTGAATACCTTAGCCAAGTAATCGAATGGTAATATTGAGGGGGGAGATCATGAATCGGGATAATAGAGCGAAGATATCCATTATTACAGCTGCTTATAATAGCGAAAGATATATTGAACAAACAATAAAAAGTGTGTTAAATCAAACTTGTTACGCTAGTTTAGAATACATTATTGTTGATGGAGCATCAACTGATCGTACAATGGAGATTGTTAGACGATATAGCGAGTCCATTCATATTGTCATCTCAGAGAAAGATGAAGGAATATATGATGCTTTTAATAAGGGAATTATGGCATCATCTGGTGATTTGATATATTTCCTCAACTCAGATGATTATCTATATGATGAGACAACGTTAGAGCAAGTACTCGAAGCATTCTATCGTTCTCCCCAGGATACAACTGCAATATACGGAAATATACTAAAGATTAATGAAAGTAATGGATATCGCAATCGTGTCGGCCAACGGATGACTGTTGCTGATTTAGAAGCGGGACTTATGCCTCCTCACCCGGGGTTGTTCGTAAGAAGGGAAGTGTTCGAGGAGAATGGATTATTTGATCTTCGATATTCCATTGCAAGTGATTTGGATTTTGTAATCAAGTTATTTAAGGAAAAAGGGGATCAATGTTTTTATTTAGATCGTGTAATATCTGTTTTTCGTATTGGCGGAGAATCCAGCAATATGTCAAACAGAATTAATACAAGAAGGCAAAAGATAGAAATACTAAATAAACACTTCGGTCATAGTAAGGCTAAGGCTCATGAAACGAACGAATTAAATTTAACCTATTATAAAAAATGGCTTGAAATTCTTTTATATAAGAAACAACCTATTTCTTCGGTTATTTGGGATAGAGGAGTTCGAGATGTTGTTATATTTGGAAGTATGGAGATGTCGCTATACGTTCTGAAGGATTTACAGAATAGTGGGATCAAGGTTCATGCATTTCTGGATAACAGCCCCATGCGTCAAGGCTTGGAAATGAATAAAGTGGGGATTTATCCTGTTGAATGGATCAGAGAAAATGTACATCGTATTGATGCGGTTATCTTTGCGTTTGAGGGTAACCATGAAGAAGCAATTAAAGAGCAAGTATTACAGACCTCAACAAGATCAGACCTGCAGATTGTTTCATGGAAACAAATGGTGGTGTGGAATTTAGAGCAAGATACCGATAAATAAATAGAGGAAGTAAGATAACCGAATGAGGGATATACAATATGCAGATTGCTAGACGCAGAGCGCTAATAACCGGTATAACAGGGCAAGACGGAGCGTATCTTGCCGAGTTTCTTTTGTCAAAGGGTTATGAGGTGCACGGCATTAAGAGGCGTGCTTCATCATTTAATACAGATCGAATAGATCATCTTTATCAAGACCCTCATGAAGAAGATATAAGGTTCGTTCTCCATTATGGCGATATGACTGATTCAACAAATATAATTCGTATCGTTCAAGAAGTTCAACCGGATGAGATCTATAACCTGGCGGCTCAAAGTCATGTACATGTTTCTTTCGATACTCCTGAATATACTGCGAACGCAGACGGGATAGGGACACTAAGATTACTAGAGGCGATTCGTATTCTAGGTTTGAGTGAGAAAGTGAAATTTTATCAGGCATCAACTAGTGAACTATATGGCAAAGTTCAAGAAATACCTCAGAGCGAAACAACACCATTCTACCCAAGAAGCCCCTATGCGGCGGCCAAATTATATTCCTACTGGATTACGGTAAACTATAGAGAAGCATATAATATGTTTGCTTGTAACGGTATCCTATTTAATCATGAGTCACCGGTACGAGGAGAAACTTTTGTTACACGAAAGATTACACGCGCGGTTGCAAGGATAAAATATGGACTTCAAGATAGTTTATATCTTGGGAATTTGGACTCGAAAAGAGATTGGGGTTATGCAGGAGATTATGTTGAAGCCATGTGGCTAATGCTGCAGCATTCATCACCTGAAGATTTCGTTATTGCAACAGGTGAAACACACAGCGTTAGAGAATTCATTGAGTGTGCTTTTAGAATTGTAGATATACCTATTAAGTGGCACGGAGAAGGAGTCAATGAAGTTGGATTAGACGCCGTTACAGGCAAGATTTTAGTTCGAATTGATCCTAAATATTACCGCCCAACAGAAGTGGATCTATTAATTGGAAATCCATCAAAGGCTAAAAAGTTGTTGGGTTGGGAGCCTAAGATTGCTTTTCATGAACTCATTACAATGATGGTAGAAGCAGATGTAAATAAGGTCTCCAAGGAAGTTCGGTTTAGAAACGAAGGGAACTTAGCTACTCGTCTTGAGAATTAGTTCTGAGAGGATGAACCCTTTGAAGTTAATTTATGAAGCGGTTAGAGGGGACGTAATTCTATTCGGAACAGGGAGAGCTGCGTCACGCTTTCTCGAGATCGTTCCAATTATGAATATAATTTTTTTTGTTGATAACAACGAGAAAAAATGGGGGGCATTCTTTAATGAACGGCCAATCCATCCTCCTTCTGAGATCATAAAATCAGGAATAAGCGCTAAAGTTATTATTACAAGTGAATATCATGATGAGATTGCTAATCAGTTATTAGGGATGGGACTTGAAGAAAATGTACACTTTTATAAGGCAAAGGATTTATTGTTTGAAGTTTATGGCGGGGCGTATGCACCGGGACATTTTTATTCCCCTGTCCCTGATGTAAAAAAAGTAATAGAAGAGAGAGAGAACATTTTCAGACAAGCAAATACTGATCTGCCCGGTATAAACATTGATATTAAGAAGCAAGTTGAACTTCTCAGAGCGTTGTCTGTTTATTATTCGAGTTTACCCTGGGGACATTCGGATAAACAGTTAAGATTTACTTTTAACAATCGGTTATTTTGTGAAACGGATAGTTTGATATTGTTTTCTTTATTGAGACATCTGCAACCGAAAAGGATCATAGAGGTTGGTGGTGGTTACACGACTGCGCTTATGCTGGATGTCAGGGATATTTTTACAAATGTTGAATTTGATCTCAAGACGATTGAACCCTATCCAGATAGATTGAATAGTTTGCTGGGAGGAACTACGCAAGATTGTTTTGAGTTGATTCAAAAACCGGTTCAGGGAGTAGACCTTAGCTGTTTTGATAAGCTTCAGTCTGGAGATATCTTGTTTGTTGACAGTTCGCATGTATCTAAAGTAGGGAGTGATGTGAATTACATTTTATTCGAAATTATTCCCCGGTTAAAGGAAGGCGTTTATATCCACTTTCATGATATCTTTTTTCCTTTCGAATATCCTGAGAACTGGATTGCAAAGGGAAGATATTGGAATGAGGCCTACTTACTTAGAGCTTTCCTTCAATTCAATCAGAATTATCAAATCGTGTTTTGGAACGATATGGCTCATAAGCTTTTTAAGGACGAAATGGAATCGATGATGCCCTTAAGTGTGAAAAATTCAGGTGGAAGCTTGTGGCTACAGAAGGTGCGAAATCAGGTGACTATAAATGAATAAGAAATCTAAGATTTATGTAGCTGGACATAGAGGTCTTGTCGGTTCTGCTATTGTTAGAAGACTTAAAGAATTCGGTTATAGCAATATTGTATTCCGCACTAGCGCGGAGTTGGATCTGCGAAACTCTACCGAGGTAGAGTCGTTTTTCGATGAGGAGAAACCTGAATACGTATTTCTAGCTGCAGCTAAGGTTGGAGGTATTCTTGCTAATTCAACTTTTCCAGCAGATTTTATACGGGACAATATGGCGATACAAATGAATGTAATTCATTCCTCATATCTATACCAGGTCAAGAAACTTTTGTTCCTTGGGAGTTCCTGTATATATCCCAAATTTGCTCCTCAGCCGATGAAAGAGGAGCATTTGCTTAGTGGATATTTGGAGCCTACAAATGAACCCTATGCAATCGCAAAAATTGCAGGATTGAAAATGTGTGAATCTTATAATCGTCAGTTTGGTACAAACTATCTATCTGTCATGCCAACCAATATCTATGGATTATATGATAATTTCGACTTGCAATCCTCACATGTATTGCCGGCATTAATACGTAAATTTGCGGAAGCTAAGAAATCGAAAAATCGGGCTGTCGAGCTATGGGGGACTGGAACACCGCGCAGGGAGTTTCTATTCGCAGACGACTTGGCCGATGCTTGCCTTTTTATTATGAATAAAGTAAATACGAATGATATTGGATTGTTAAATGTCGGGACAGGCTCGGATATAAGCATATCAGCTCTGGCGGAGATGATTGGAGAAATCGTAGAATATCAAGGATCGATTAGGTATAATACGGAAAAACCAGACGGTACACCGAGAAAACTATTGGATGTATCCAAGTTAACCTCTTTAGGCTGGACAGCTAAAACATCCTTGAAAGATGGGATAAGGTTAACTTATGAATGGTATTGCACGGAATACAAAGAACGAATGGATAATGGTATATGAAATTTATATTATTGTCAGGTGGATCGGGAAAACGTCTTTGGCCTTTATCTAGCGATGCGAGGTCCAAGCAATTCCTGAAAATATTAAAAAATGAAAATGGAACATACGAATCAATGTTACAAAGAGTATGGGGGCAACTAGCTCATATCGGAATAATTTCTGATGTCCATATCGTCGCAAGCGCTTCTCATATCGAAATAATCAAGCAACAACTTGGTTCGGATATCTCGGTAATTATAGAGCCGGAAAGAAGGGACACCTTTCCTGCGATTTCCCTTTCTTGCTTATATCTTAAAGATGTTCTTAAGATACCAGAAGATGAAATTATTTGCGTCCTTCCGGTTGATCCATATGTTGAAAGTGAATATTTTCAAAATATACTTGAGATGGAACGTGTGTTGGAGGCTTCTTCAGCGGAATTAGTTTTAATGGGGGCTCAACCTACGTATCCCTCTGGTAAATACGGCTATATTATTCCTGGAGTTTCAGATAGGGATAAAAGGTATTTTAACGTTCAATCGTTTTTTGAGAAACCTTCTGAGCAACAGGCTGAAAAACTTATTGAAGAACGAGCCCTATGGAACTGTGGCGTATTTGCTTTTAAGCTTTCTTATGTGCTGGATATTATGCGTGAAAAAAAGCAGCCTCTGAGCTTCTCCAAACTTCAACAAACATATGATCAACTTGAAAAAATCAGCTTCGACTTTGCAGTGGTCGAAGAAGCCCAAAAGGTAGTTGCTATTTCGTATAACGGATATTGGAAGGATCTAGGCACCTGGAATACAATTACGGAGGAGATTCAGGAAAATATAATAGGCAGAGGAACTCTTAGCGAGGATAGTCGTAATACTCATATTGTAAATGAGTTAAATATCCCTGTATTTGTTCTAAATATATCGAATGCAGTGATAGCTGTGAGCCATGAGGGCATATTGGTGACGGATAAACCGACAAGTCCACGGCTTAAAGAGCTGATGAAAGATTTCAAGCAAATAACAATGTACGAAGAGCGACACTGGGGTACTTATCGTGTGTTGGACCACCTACTTAAAGATGGGAAACATACCATTACCAAACGCGTGAAAGTTTATGCAAATTCGACTTGGTGCGGTAAAACAAGCGAAAAGGAAATCCATATCATAACAGTCGTTAGTGGTGTAGGGATATTGTCACAATCGAAAATATTAAATGAGTATGGGTTAGGCGAAGTTATTAATATCCATCCTAATCAAGGGTATAACTTCCATTCACGTACCCAAGATTTAGAATTTATTCTTGTACAAATTTTTGAGATTAGTTAACGCCTAGCGGTCCGAATTAAATGTCGAGGATTGCTAAGCTTTTTTGTCATAATTGTCGAAAATATAAGTGTAGGAACTTGGGAAGGAGAACGTTAATGCCTACTATTAGTGTTCTAATGTCCGTATATAATGGTGAAGAGTTCTTGAAAGAATCGATAGATAGCATATTGAATCAAACCTATGAGGATTTCGAGTTCGTTATTGTGGATGATGGTTCCACGGATAGTACGATAGAAATAATTGAGTCCTACTCAGATAAGCGAATAAAAGCCTATCAACTCAAAGAAAATAAAGGTGTGTCCGCTGCATTGCAGTATGGGCTTTCTAAAATTAATGGTAAATATATAGCCAAAGCAGATGCCGATGATATTTACCTTCCGGCACGCCTGCAAAAACAAAAAGAGTATTTGGATAGTCACAAAGATCTTACGCTTGTGAAGACACTTATTGAATATTTTCCGCACGATGAAGCAATATCACATACCAATCGATATAAAGATTTCAAAGCATTCAGGGAGCAGTTTAAAAATACTGTTGTATCCACATCTGACATTGCAGAGAAGCTATATTGGACTTGTTGCATCCCTCATGCCACAATAATGGCGAATGCTCAAGTAGTCAAAAAAATCGGTTATGATACTAGTTTGAGAATGGGCGAGGATTATAAACTCTTTTACCTGATGAACAAATCGGGTTATAAGATGGGGACAGTAAATGAGGTGCTAACTCATGTAAGAGTATCCGCCAACTCACTAACTGTAAAAGAACATTCCTCTTTTTGGAACACGGTATATAAAATAAAAGAACAAGAAATCAGAGCCCTATTTGAAAACGGAAATAAAGTATATTTATGGGGAGCGGGAGCTAAAGGAGAGAGTGTATTTAATTTTATTTTACCTCGAGAACTTGTAATACATGGATTTATTGATTCTGATTTGAATAAACAGTCGAAAGGATTGAACGGAATTCCTGTTTTTTCACCGGATATACTACTTGAAGGTGATAAAGTAATCATAACATCACAACCTGGCCTTTATGCAATTGGAGAGCAGCTAAAGGGGAAAGGTTTTGCGCCTTTGGAAGACTTTATTGGATTCTTCTAAATTGGGAGGAAGAAATGGTTAATTATATTGGTTTTGCATGTACCACAATATTTCACTACTTGCACTTCAAACGAATCTCCTCTCACTTTGACGAACGGGCGATCTTTATAACAGCAACACCGCATTATACGAATAATCGTTATGAGAAATTAGTTGGCTACTTTGAAGATCATGGAATTCCTTACTGCACTACAGCTGATCTAATATCGAGACGTATACTTCTTAAGGCAGTTGTAGCACCCTATTTTCTTCCGGTTTTTAATTTTATCGATAAAGATATTCTTCGTATTCGAATGCTTTACGGTTACGCAAAAGATGCTTGGAATTATGCGGAATGGAATAAGAACTTTGATTTAATTTTGGCCTATGGTCCTTATTCTGAGAGAAAACTAGAGGGGTTCGCCCCCACTATCTCTGTAGGACATCCTAGGTTTATCGGCATAAGTCAAGGCTTGCAAGAAAACGTTTTGAGTATAGACGGTGATTCTCTATCTTATTGGTTAGAGAAAGAACCTAAGGAGACCTTGTTATTTTGTCCGACATGGGGAGATTTATCTTCGTTCGAATGGTTTAAGGCAGCGATAAATCAATTATTAACAAAGTATAAGGTCATCATTAAGCTACATCATGGTATTGCTCTTAGTGGACAATACTCTTTTGATCATTCTGCATTTCCGGGCTTATTTGTTTGTGACGAAACTGTTGATTTATTCAGTCTGTTTCCCGTTAGCGATTTAGTGATTAGTGATTACAGCGGTGCTATCTTTGATGCAATGCTAGCAAAAAAGAAAATTATATTGGCCAACTCAATTTCAGAATCTATTTTGGACACAGGTGTTCTCAATATCAGGAAAATGAGTAATATCGGAGATTTACAGGTTCAAGAACCAAATCAAGAAATGAGTTTGGACGTTCAAATGAGGAGTGTGTTCGCTAATACAAGTAATCCTTCGGAATTGATTGATATTGTAGAGAAAGTACTTGATGAAGATATTGTCGATTATAGTGATCTCAATCTCGATTTATATTCGTATCAGGATGATCTAGCTGCTCTGAGGGCTTATCACGCCATCAAGAAATTAGAAAGTCAGGAAAACAACTTACCAAGGAAGAGCGTAGAAGAGAGTATCGCTTTTGATAAGAATACATTCCAACATTTTATTAATGCTAATAAAGAATGCTCCTTTATTGTTTGGGGGGCAGGCGATATTGGCCAACTAATCGTATCATGGCTTCATCAGAATGATTATACAATTACAGGTATCCTGGATAAAGACCCTAATAAGATAGGAAAAATTTTGCATAATATACCCATTAAATCTCCAGAAAGTTATGAAAGAATGCAACACGAGAAAGTGATTTTTTCCTTTCCAATACAAAACATTGATAGTTTACTATCACAAATGCCTAATATGACTCTAAGTAGCGGACAGTATAATGTTCCATTTAAATAATTTTGGCATAGGAGGATTAGGGGAGTGAAGATAATTATACTAGCAGCAGGAATAGGATCGCGTTTGGGGAAGCCTCATCCCAAAACACTAACCCTCCTATCGAATGGTCGTAGTATCATGCAGAATCAAATCAAAGCGTTACTCCGTTATGTAAGCATAGAAGATATTTATGTCGTAGTTGGTTTCAAGAAGGAACTGATCATGGAGGCATTCCCGGATGTTGCATATGTTTACAATGATTATTTCGATACAACAAATACCTCCAAAAGCTTGCTTCGTGGATTAAGGAAAGTTCAAAATGAGGATGTTATTTGGATTAATGGCGATGTCGTCTTTGATCATCTCGTAATTGATCGGCTTATACGTGAACCTCGATCATGTATGGCTGTGAACACTTTAGCGGTCGGGCAAGAAGAAGTAAAGTATGCACTGAATAGTAATGGAATTATTAATGAGGTTTCTAAACAGGTCGAAAATCCTGAGGGTGAGGCTGTAGGAATTAATAAGGTTATTGCAGCGGACATTAGTTTATTGCTGAAAATGCTAAATGATTGTTTGGATACTGATTATTTTGAGAAAGCAATCGAATTTGCACTGCCTCACGGACTTCAAATAGTACCCGTTGATATTTCCGATCTAATTTGTACGGAAATCGATTTCGAAGAAGATTTGATTAGAGTGAATGAACAACTTAAGGAGTGAGTGAGCTGAACTCCACTTGGAAGGGGAAGTACATTCGCTTCAGAAATAAATATGTAGTTCAGCAACGTAGGCAGCATGAATATGTAGTAAATCGATATTATGCGCATTTGATTGATCCCTTTTTCACAAAGTGGGCTTATGATCTTAAATTATCCCCCAATACGGTAACTATATTTAATGGACTAATAGGAGTTA
The DNA here is from genome assembly GCF_041641335.1 of Cohnella sp. Taxonomy (NCBI): domain Bacteria; kingdom Bacillati; phylum Bacillota; class Bacilli; order Caryophanales; family Paenibacillaceae; genus Cohnella; species Cohnella sp. The sequence continues at coordinate 38,326 of NZ_JBEPYQ010000004.1, forward strand.
TTGCAGGGGTTTTCTTCTTGCTCGAGTTTTGGATTGCGGGAGCACTGTTGCTTCAGATACATCATTTCCTAGATGGGGCAGATGGTAATTTAGCCAGATTAACAAATCGTTGTACTCCTTTCGGAGCTAAGTTGGATCAGATAAGTGATCAAATTGTTCGGCTTGTGATATTCCTAAGTCTAGCTATAAGTGTTGAAGTACCATTATGGGCTAAAATTGCTCTTCCACTAACAATATTTTTAGATGTTTGGATTGTTCATAGTTTTGTTCTACCTTTTGCAAGAAAACAGACACTAGTAAGATCAAAATGGAAACAATGGTTTTTGAACAAGGGAATTATCCCTGGGGTTGATATCTTTACAATATTTTTCGTTATTTCAATATCATCGTTTTTTGGTTGGCTAACCTATGCAATCTACTTTATTATTTTGAGCAAAAATTTAGATTGGATGTATCGAGTATGGGAATGCATAAAAACAATTAATCGAAACAAAAAGGAGCAAGATACACAAGAGGTGTGAATTTCACCTTCATTGGAGGGATAATATATTTTCGGAAAAATAGTGCAACGACTTATTAAAATTGAAAAATCGCTGTTAGATAAAGAAATCGTTATTTTTGGTTGCGGGGAATACGGGAAATTAACCCTTGTTGCACTGAGGAGTTTATCATACTCTCCGAAGTATTTTATTGATAATGATCAATCAAAATGGGATCAACAACTAAACGGTCTATCGATTAAAAATCCGATTAATATATTGGAAGAATTACATTCTAATATAGTAGTGCTTGTGGCAAGTGTATATAGTGGAGAAATAGCTATGCAATTAGAACAAATGGGCTTTCAAAATAATAAAGATTTTTATTTATTGAACAGAAGGGAAGTAAATTATAACGCAACTAGACCTAGAATAATAAATGGAGTTTCGGTTGGTAGATATAGCTTTGGAGTGGAGAAGCATTGCTACTCGGGGTGCAAGATTGAAAGCATCGGTTCTTTTTGTTCAATCCATGAAGATGTGGTTCTAGGCGCAGGCAATCATCCTATTAGCTTAATTTCTACACATCCAATGCTGTACAAGGATAAAAACCATTTGTGCGGGCATGATCACGTTCCCGTAGGAATACTGGACAAATATAATCGGCCTTATTTGAAAGAGATCTCGAAGTATTGTAAGAATGATAAAATCATCATCGGAAATGACGTTTGGATCGGAGCCGGGGTTGTAGTAATGCCTTCGGTGAAAATTGGCAATGGTGCTATCATAGGAGCTAATGCGGTTGTAACAACAGATATACCCGATTATGCTATAGCGATAGGAGTTCCGGCAAAGGTTTTGAGGTACCGCTTTTCGGAAAGTGAAATCGATATATTAAACCATACAAAATGGTGGAATTGGACAGACGAGGAGATTGCGGAAAGCAGTCACTTATTAACTGATCCGAGTCTTTTTTTTGAAAAATATAAAAAAAGAGTGGAGGACAACTAACCATGCCTACTTCTAATTTGCAGGAAAGTGGATTTTGTGTAGTGCGTAATGCAGTGGATAGTGCAACATTAGCAGCAATGAGAGAGTTCACTGAGGATTTAATTCATTTTGTTGATCATCAGGGACTGGATCCCTTTTATAAGTATTACTTACCGCATCGCAATGAGAATGGTGTTTTTTTGGACGTTTTCCAAAGACATCCGGAGTTTCATAATTGGGCGAAACTCCCGAGCGTCCTGGACCAACTAGAGAATGTGATAGGTCCAGACATTTTTTTATATGAGAATAGCTTGCTATATAAACCCAAAGGAAAGAAAAATGGTGTTCCATGGCATCAAGATTTTATAAGCAGAGCCCACGAACCAATTAAATATATCGTTTGGGTCGCTATTGACGATGCCAAAATCGAAAATGGATGTTTAAAGGTCATACCGGGCTCGCATAAAAATGGCTTATATCCTTATCATACTGTTCAAGGTGAAGCACATCACAGTAGGATCAATCAGGAGTATGTCGATGAGAGTAAAGCAATATATCTGGAAATGGATGCAGGAGATGCGGTTATTTTTAGTTCGCATTTATTTCATTCTAGTGAAGAGGTTCATAGTGATAAACCCCGCAGAGCATTCCGCGCCGCCTACCAAGGCTTTGATGAAATTACAGTACCAAGAGGGGCGCCTTTCGTGGTGAGAGGTGGTACTCCGAAATCTCTTGCTCAGCGATTTAATAATCAGAACGATTTACTTAATCGTATTTTGATGGAAAATAAAAAGCTAAAAGCTTTTCATATGGACTTTATTAAATTTCTGACTGCTCCACATAAACCGACTCTCATCTTTGGAACGGGAAGTCACGCTGAGAATGTTTTTAAGTCAATTCAGTTGGTGAACGAAAAGTATGGAAGTGAGTTGAAGATAAGTGGATTTTTGGATAACGATAAACAAAAATGGGGTGCTAAGTTTTTTGATATCGATATAATTGCGCCGAGTATCGAGCTAATTAATAAACATAACGTGATAATTGCTTCAAGTTATTATAATGAAATCTATTGTCAACTAATAAACCTTGGGGTATCTAAATCCAATATTATACTTGCGTAGCTAACTTTAAGTACATTTCGAATAATATGGGGAGGGATTCTATGACACCTGATCAATCTATTAATGAAGAGTTCATAATATTTGGAACCGGCAGTTTACAGAAAAGATTTATTGAAGATTGTCCAAATCTACAAGTGAAGTACTACCTAGATAATGATCCGTTGAAGTGGGGGGAACTTCACAAAAATAAAATAATAAAGAATTTGAACGACTGTAATCTAGATGAACTTAAGAACTTCAAAATATTAATTGCGAGCTCATATTATAGCAGTATTTCATCACAACTTACAAGTATAGGGCTCATCGAAAACGTCAATTATTTTCATGCATATTTATATGCGCCACGTAAAATTGCAAAAAAATATTTTAGGATACATGATGATATGGAAGATGAGTTTTATGATATTTATATCCAGTGCATGAGCTATACTGGGACGTCCGTAGAGCGTATGTATGCTCTATATCAATCGATTAAACATATAGTAAGTATAGATATAGAAGGCGATATTGTTGAATGTGGCGTGTGGAGAGGTGGGAGTATGATGCTGTGCGCCCTTACTCTCAAACAATTGAATTGTGTGAATCGGAAGCTTTATCTATATGACACTTACTCCGGAATGCCAATGCCTAATAAAATCGACATTAATCATGCAGGAGAAAGTGCAATCGATAAATGGTTGGAACATAATGGTGAACATTGGTGTGAGTCCCCTATCTCTGAAGTTAAGATAAATATGAAAAAAACGGGGTATCCAGCGGATAATATTATCTTCATTGAAGGTCTAGTTGAAGATACAATTCCGAATGTTATTCCTAGTAAAGTTGCTTTATTGAGATTAGATACTGATTTTTATGAATCAACCTATCATGAACTGAAGTACCTCTTTCCGATCTTAAGTTGCAATGGCATTATTATCCTAGACGACTACGGACACTGGAATGGGGCAAAAGAAGCGATTGATAAGTATATCAGTGAAAATAATTTGAAATTACTTCTACATAAAATAGATTACACAGGGCGTATTGCACAGAAAGCTTAACCAAATGTTATTAGGGAGCTAGCTTAATGAGACTAAACAGGAGAAATTTAAGTAGAAAAAAATATGTAATATTTGGTGGTGGGAATGCAGCGAAAGATTTCCTGTTAAACTTTCCCTACAAGGATAAATTGTCATATATGGTAGATAACAATGTTGAGAAAAGGGGGATGGTTTTCGAAGGGTTACGGATAGAGGGGCCTGAGAAACTACTTACAGAGGATAAAGGCGATGTACTTATATTTATTGCAAGTTCTTACTATAAGGAGATTTCAGAACAGTTGGTTGGTATGGGATTTAAGAAATCAAATAACTTTTTGGTGTGGAATGGAAAACTTAAATTGCTAAAGAGAGTTTATGGGGGGGGAATAAAATTTTTGCATAGCAGAATTTGTGGAATTCATCCCTACAATACAATTTTTAGCTTTAACTATCATAATGTAAGCAAAATAATTAGAGATATAAAAGAATACTCAACATTGTTTCAAGGGAAATTAGTAGATATCGGTGCTGGAAAGAGTCCCTATTATGATCTTTTTAATGTAGACGAATATACTGCCGTTGATTTTCCCAACTCCCTTCCAAAATCAGAAAAAAGAGAGATACAGCAAGTAACTGGCGATGTCTTAAAACTGCCATTAGGTGATGAAACTTTTGATTGTGCAGTATCAATGCAGGTTCTGGAACACGTCTCTGACACCAATCTTGCATTGTCGGAGATAAATAGAATATTGAAAGTTGGGGGTCTAGTATTAATTTCAGTACCTCATATTTCTCCTATACATTTAGAACCTCATGACTATTACCGATTTACTCCGATTGGGATGTCAACATTACTTAAGAGAAATGGGTTCTCAATTATCTCGTCCAAACAACAAGGAGGTGTATTTGCAAGTTTAGCATTGACATTAAATATGGATATCGTAATTTCGAAATATGATGAGAGTACATTTAACTTCAAACCAAGTATTGCGAGGATGGTATTCTTGTCTCCATTAATAGGCTTAATTAACAGTATCGCGTTCATAATGGATAAAATATATAAGAGCGATAGAAGCCCAACGAATATTTTTGTAATTGCTCGTAAAGAAAGTAGTGCACACAATTAATTGGCTTTTGTAATATAAGATTAAGATGCACCAAATTTCTGAGGGGTGATATCGAATTAGCACCATTCTCATTACTTCGATTGGAAGAAGAATCCAACTTGTCAGACACTTTATAAGTAACGGTTGGGATGTAATAGGGACGGATATTAATCCGAAAGATTGTTCTGCACAAATGATTGTAGATAGAATATATAAGGTTCCTAAGTACAATGATCGCTTATATTCAGATCTATTACTTGAATTATGCAAAGAACATAGTGTGAATTTCATAATCCCATTATATGAGCCAGAACTAATACAGTTAGCTGAACGAAAACATGATTTTTTAGAGTTGGGAATCAAGGTGATTGTATCCAACACTAATTCATTGGAAATGTGTTTGGATAAATTTCAATTATACGGATGTTTGATTCGCAATGGATTCTCTACTCCTGAAACTTATAGCGAGATGACATCATTTGACTTAGAGCATAAGTGGGTTGTTAAGCCCAGACTAGGAATGGGCAGCCAAGGAGTTTACATCTTGGAATCCAATGAAATTGCACATTATTTTTCAAAGAAACCGAATCAAATTATCCAACGATTTATAGAAGGTCAAGAATACAGTATCGATGCTTATGTTGCCGAGGATGGTCAAATACTCTCGGTTGTTCCGAGGCTGCGTTTAGAAGTTCGATCTGGGGAGGTCAGCAAGTCGATTACTGTTGAGGACGAATCGTTGACGTTACAAAGCGTAGAACTACTTAAACACCTTAACTTAATAGGCCCAGTAACAATTCAAGGCATTAAAGAAAAAAGTACAGGGAAGTTCTACTTCATTGAGGTTAATCCCCGCTTTGGCGGCGGAGTTCCTCTTACCATTCAATCTGGGATTCCTTATGCTGATTTTATCGCGGGTAAACATAATCTGCAACCGGGACAGCTACATCCCTATCAAGCGGGCTTAAAGATGCTTCGTTACGATGAAGCGGTGTATGTTTCTGAATAAGGTCGGGTGACCAGTAGTGAAGAATGTATTAGTATACCCCTGCGGTACAGATGAGGGGCTGGAATTAAACAAATCGCTTGGCCAAATGATTCATTATCGCCTATATGGAGTGAGTGATACGAATGGAGATCGAGGTGAACATGTATATCTCAATCATGAAGGTGTACTGAATCTAGATGAAGCACACTTTGTTGATGAGTTAACTGAAATCGTGGAACGTTTGCAAATCGATTTTATTTATCCAGCGAACTCCGAGGCAAGGTTAATACTATCAAAATACGGTTTGATTCAGCAGGCAGAGGTCGTAGCATGTTCACATGAAGCGTGTCTTGTTTGTGATTCTGCTGAGAATATATCTGACTTTTTTAATAAGGATCTGTTAGTACAGGATTCCAGTAGTCTTCAAAAGCTAGAAGAATCACAATTTGAGATCTATTCTGTTGTTTGCTTCACAGATAGACAAGGAGATATTAAGTTTACAAAAATACTCGAGAACACGGAGTATGTACTGCGTGAACCCAATATTTCAATTCTGGCCTTGGATCATGTTCGCGGAATAGCCAAGAAGATAAACAACAAAATTCAGTTGAGGGGTCCATGGTCATTCGAGATCGCGATGATGAAAAGTCAGGATACAGCCTTAATCGGAATTACTCCAGGCTTTTCAGCGCAGATGGGGTTCTATCGGAACAAAGGTGTTAATCTGGCTACCTTATCGTTATTCGATCGGTTGGGACATGATATCGAGATAAGGGAAAGAGAGTTACAAATAAAGGCTGTAAAGGTTCAAACGTCTCTTTACCATATTCATTACGAATACGACGATGTATATGTGGATTTAGATGATACGATTCTCGTTAATAATCTGGTGAATCCCCTAATAATCGCTTTCATATATCAATGCCGTAATAAAGGAAAGAATGTTCACCTCATCACTAAACACCGTCATGAACTTTCAGAGACTCTTGAAAAGTTTAAAATTACAACGCTTTTCGATACTATCATATGGTTAAAGAGCTTCGATCAGAAGTGTCTGCATATGAAATCTGAGAGGGCTATCTTTATAGATGACGCATTTTCCGAGCGCAAGCAGGTGTCAGAACGGCTAGGTATTCCCACCTTTGAAGTCAGTGCCGTAGAGAGTTTGATGGATTGGAGATTATAATTGACTCGGGATATCATTCGAAGGAGCACAGATATGACTAAGGAATTTCGAATTGCGAATAGATTCATAGGAAGCGGTCACAAGCCATTCGTAATCGCTGAGATGTCCGGTAACCATAATCAATCTCTGGACAGGGCGCTTGCTATTGTCGATGCTGCTGCGGATGCAGGAGTCGATGCGTTGAAGCTGCAGACGTATACGGCGGACACAATGACGCTCGACATCGATGAGGGCGATTTTTTTATTAGCGATGATTCCAGTCTGTGGAAAGGAGCGTCCCTATACAAGCTCTATCAAGAAGCATATACGCCATGGGAGTGGCACAAGCCGATCTTCGATCGTTGTCGTGAGCGAGGAATTATTCCGTTCAGCACACCTTTCGATGAGACGGCTGTTGATTTCTTGGAGAGTCTGGATGTGCCGGCATATAAAATCGCGTCTTTCGAGAACACGGACATTCCCTTGATTCGCAAAGCTGCGAGAACGGGCAAACCGCTTATTATTTCAACCGGGATGGCTACGGTGGCCGAGTTGGACGAAACTGTAAGGGCTGCTCGTGAAGCGGGCTGCGAGCATCTCGTCCTCCTGAAATGCACAAGCACCTATCCATCGACACCGGAAAATTCCAATCTATTAACGATGCCGCACTTAAAGCAGCTTTTCGATTGCGAAGTGGGCATATCGGATCATACTTACGGAATCGGGGTCAGCGTAGCGAGCGTTGCGCTCGGCGGTACAGTTATCGAAAAGCACTTTACGCTGGCTCGTGCAGATGGGGGCGTGGACTCGGCCTTCTCGATGGAGCCTCACGAGATGAAAGCGCTCGTGGAAGAAGCGACGCGAGCATGGCAAAGCCTTGGGCATATTCAGTACGGGCCAACGGAAGCAGAAAAACATTCCATGACTCATCGCCGGTCCTTGTACGTGGTAAAAAATATCAAAGCGGGCGAAGTCTTCACTGCGGATAATATTAGAGCTATTCGTCCGGGAGCGGGCCTGCCTCCGAAGTATTACGATACACTAATCGGAAAGACAGCTCGCCAAGATATCGCATTAGGGACGCCGCTGGACTGGAATTTAGTATGAAAACATTAATCGTCATTCAGGCCAGAATGGGGTCTTCGCGATTGCCGGGCAAAATTCTAATGCCGCTGGGCGCCAGTTCCGTTCTGGGGTATGTCGTCGATCGGTGCCGACTAGTGACTTCCGCTATGGATGTTGTCGTCGCGACATCCCGTTCAGAGCAGGACGATGCCGTCGAACAGTGGTGTGCTCACCATCGCGTATCTTGCTATCGAGGATCGGAGGAAGACGTGTTATCCCGCTACGTGGAAGCTTCCGCGCCGTATGCTCCGGATTACGTCATGAGGGTTACAGGAGACTGCCCCTTCATCGACTATGAATTCGCTAGCGATGTGGTGAAGAAGATGAGAGACGAGCCAGCCGACTTCGTAATCTATCCCGATCACGATTTGCTGTTGCCGAGAGGAATCAATGCGGAGCTTATGTCCTTATCGGCTCTTCTTTCCATGGACAAGCTGGGACGTGAGCCCAGGCACCGGGAACACGTCACTTACTATGCCAAGGAATTTCCGGATGCATTCACTCGAACGTTATTCGAGGTTCCTCCGGCTCTCAGGCACCCGGAGCTGCGCATCACCCTGGACACACCAGAGGATTATGCGCTGTGCAAAGCGATCTCCGAAGCTTTCCCGGACGACATCGCCGTTCCTACTACGAAGGTGATTGCTTACTTGTTGGGCAATCCGGACGTTGCGGCCTTGAACGCCCACATCGAACAAAAAGCGGTGATCTGACCTGATGAGACTAGTCGTATTTCGGGTAGATGCTTCCGTGTCCATTGGAACCGGACATGTCATGAGATGCCTGACCTTGGCCGATGCAATGAGAGAGAGGGGCTATGCTTCTCTCTTTATCTGCCGAAGGCTTAATGGGAACCTGGGAGACGAAATAGAGAAACGTGGGTATCGAGTAATCTGGATCGATGAGTATTCACCAATGCAGTTGGGGCGTTCGCAGGAAGATGCAGCGGCAACGGTTCGTATCCTAAAGCAAATGAACCGTTCTGTAAATTGGCTCATTATCGACCATTATGAGATTGACCGCGATTGGGAAGCGATACTGAAGCCTTACGTTGAATACATCATGGTCATTGACGATTTGGCTAATCGATCTCACCTGTGCGACCTGTTGCTGGATCAGAATCTGCATGCGGATGAAGAAACCCGATATCGGGAACTGGTGCCCTTGCACTGCAAGCGACTAATCGGCCCGCGTTACTTACTGCTGAGTCCTAGCTTCTATTCGCTGAAAAGAAAACTTTCCCGGAGACAAGGGCGTCTGGAGAACTTGCTCGTGTTTTTCGGTGGAAGCGACCCGACGAATGAGACGGTCAAAGCGCTGAAGGCGTTGTCGGAATTGGATGTCGTGCCATCCCACACAACCGTCATTATTGGTTCGGCGAATCCTAATAGGGGATATATTCGGGAACTATGCGGCCAGATGGATAAAGTTAGATTATATGTTCAAGTCGATAATATGGCGGAACATATCGCGCAAGCCGATTTCGCGTTAGGAGCCGGCGGTGTTGCGATGTGGGAGCGTTGTTTCCTGGGACTTCCTTCCGCAATAACGATCGTAGCGGATAATCAAAAGGCGAGTGTGGACGCGGCCGAAAAGTACGGAGCGGTATGGAGCCTAGGGTGGCACGATCAAGTGAATCCCGGTACTTACAGGAAGATCGTGGAACGAGCCATGAGTTTACCTGATGAACGAAGGATGATGAACGGCAAGGCATTAGAACTGTTCGAGCGGTCCTCCCGTCCTATTGTGCTTGATGAGATTCTGGCTTTAGAGGAATCATAGCTCTGCAAATCAAATTTGCTTAGTCAGGAGTCAGCCATACATGGAGAAGATTCGTGTTTTAGACAAAATAAAAGAAATATACGAACAGAAGCAAAATATCATCCGTTTTCTAAAGGAAATGGATGAGCGAAAGCACAATACGGTGGAAGATATTCGCATCAGCTATGACTTTCAAGCGGGAACTTATACGGATCGGTATCATAGAAGGTTTGATTTTCTCCAAAAGTATGCGGCCCAACTGGCACAGACAATAGATCAATTGGGGAGCTTTGATACAATATTGGAGGTCGGAGTTGGAGAGGCGACAACCTTGGGGCCGTTGCAGTCCCATCTTAATCATCCTCCGAAATCCTCTTTCGGATTCGATATTTCCTGGTCTCGCGTGAAGTACGGCAGAAAATTTCTTGAAAGTATCGGACAACGAGCTGAATTATTCGTCGGTGATTTATTTAATATCCCGCTTAAAGATAGTTCAGTCGACATTGTATATACGTCTCATTCCCTCGAACCTAACGGTGGAAGAGAACGAGAAGCGCTGGAGGAACTGTATCGCGTAGCGAATAGATACCTGGTGCTGCTGGAGCCCGCTTACGAGCTCGCGGATGACAGAGCCCGCGCCCGAATGGTCGAGCACGGATACATTCGCGACTTGCACGGAACGGCTCGGGAGTTGGGGTACAAAGTCATTGAGCATCGTTTGTTCGGCCTTAGCGCCAACGCGCTCAATCCGACAGGTCTTCTTATTATCGAGAAGAACGAGGCTTCCGGAAATGCCGGTTTCCAATGCCCAGTTACGAAGACGGAGCTTATCTATAAAAACAATGCCTATTTTTCGCGGGAGGCACTGATTGCTTACCCGACATTGGATGGCATCCCTTGTCTTCTTGAGGAGCATGCCATTCTTGCTACGAAGTTTTTGGATGAATAAATTCCAAGTCGGAGGTTCTATAAATGAATATTCTACTCACCGGAGGAGCCGGATTTATCGGCAGATGGGTGACTAAGCGGCTTTTGGACGACGGACATGCCGTATGGATTCTAGACGACTTGTCCAACGGACGCGAGGAAAATATTGAAGAGTTTCGCGGTCACCCCGGATTGAGAGCTTTCGTAAGAGGCTCCATTCTGGACGAAGCTTTGCTTGCTGAATTGTTCGATAAGCATGCCCTTGATATTTGCTACCATCTTGGAGCGTCCATTAACGTCCAGGACTCCATCGATGACCCGCGCACTACCTTCAATAACGATACCGTCGGTACCTTTTATATCTTGGAGCAATGCCGTAAGCATCAGGTCAAAGTCGTATTTATGAGCACCTGCATGGTGTACGACCGCTGCACAGACGCTTCAGGAATCTCTGAACTGCATCCTACGAAACCGGCATCTCCCTATGCCGGGGCAAAGATCGGCGCCGAGAACATGGTGCTGTCCTATTATTATGCTTACGGGCTGCCAACGGTGGTCATTCGTCCATTCAATACATACGGTCCCTTCCAGAAGACAGGGGGAGAAGGCGGAGTCGTTGCGATTTTCATCAAAAACAAGTTAGCGGGAAAGACTCTGAATATTTACGGAGACGGAACGCAGACGAGAGATCTGCTGTATGTGGAAGACTGCGCACGATTCGTAGTAGAGGCCGGTTACTCGGACACTGTGAACGGTGAGATCGTTAATGCGGGATTGGGACGGGATATTTCGATCAACGAGTTAGCGGAACTTGTTGTTGGGGATGCGGAACGTATCGCGCACGTCGAGCATATTCATCCTCAAAGCGAGATTCAAAAGCTGCTGTGCGATTACAGGAAAGCGAGCAGGCTCCTAGATTGGAAGCCCGAGGTTTCGTTGGAAGAAGGCATTAGCCGTACTGAGTGGTGGATTCAATCCACCAACTTAATTTAATTGGATGGAAGGAGAAGCATAGTATGACCGAGTCTAACCGTCCGACGCGAACTACCTTTCTCCCCTACGGCCAACAAGCCATTGACGAAGACGACATCGCAGCCGTTGTCAATGTGCTTAGAAGCGACTTCATAACGCAAGGCCCGGCTATTGAACGATTCGAGCGGGCGGTTGCGGAATATTCGGGAGCAAAGTTCGCCGTTGCTTTCTGCAATGGGACGGCCGCGCTTCATGGCGCCTGCTATGCGGCCGGTATTGGTGCAGGAGACGAGGTCATCACGACTCCGATCACGTTTCTCGCAAGCAGCAATTGCGTTCTCTACTGCGGAGGAACACCAGTTTTCGCGGACATTCGCTCGGATACCTATAATCTCGATCCAGATGAGGTTGCTAAGAAACTTACGTCCAGAACGAAAGCGATTATAGCTGTCGATTTTACCGGACAGCCGGTCGAGATCGATCGATTGTCCATGTTGGCTAGGGATCATGGTCTCGTATTGATTCAAGACGCTGCGCATTCCCTGGGTGCCACCTATTCTGGAAGACGTGTAGGCTCGCTGGCCGATATGACGATGTTCAGCTTTCATCCTGTCAAGCATGTTACGACGGGGGAAGGCGGGGTCATTGTTACGGCCAATCGGGCATATTACGAGAAACTTCTGATGTTTCGCAGCCACGGCATGACAAAAGATCAGCAGCTTCTAGAGCAAAATGACGGGCCCTGGTATTACGAGATGCAGCAGTTAGGCTACAATTATCGTATAACGGATATACAAGCGTCGTTAGGAACGTCTCAGATGGCAAAACTGGATGGCTTCGTCGAACGCAGAAGGGAGATTGCGCAAGCTTATAATCAAGCCTTCAGCGATGTTCCAGGATTGCAGATCCCCTTTCAGCTTCCACAAACGGATTCGAGCTGGCACTTGTACATCCTTAGATGGGATGAGGAGCACTTTGACGGAGGACGAGATCGTGCATTCGAAGAGCTTCGCAATTTGAGAATTGGCGTTCATGTCCATTACATTCCTATCTACCGACAGCCGTTCTATCGGAAGCTCGGATACAGCTCGGACGGATTCATAGAAGCGGAACGCTATTATCGGACAGCCATGACGCTGCCTCTTTTTCCGAAAATGACTGATGCTGACATTCAAGATGTCATTGATGGAGTTAAATTCGTCACGGCTAAGCTGCGTAAAGAGTGAAACATCAGCTGAATTTCAAGATTGATGCATACAAGATGACACCGCTTACAAAAAAATCATTGACACCAATCTTTACCTGATGTTATATTCGGGATGTGGGCTGGGTATAGATGCCTATGTCTAACGTCATTTGAATATGAAGGGAATGTTTAACACATGCAAGGTAAAGTAAAATGGTTCAATGCAGAAAAGGGTTACGGTTTCATTGAAACCGAGCAAGGTGGGGACGTGTTCGTTCACTTCTCGGCTATTCAAATGGACGGTTACAAAGCGCTTGAAGAAGGCCAATCGGTGGAATTCGACATCGTACAAGGCGCAAGAGGTCCTCAAGCGGCTAACGTTACCAAACTGTAATCATCCGGCGCGATCGCGCCTAACTCACATAAGAACAACGCACCGCTTCCCTGGAGTAATCCAGGGTTTTTCTTTTCTCCGATTCGACGATTCGCAGAAATAATTTAAGTTTTCAAAAAATTCAAAATTATTAACTGAATGTTTTGAATAGCCCCTCTCAAATGTGATATGATGGAGGTAAGCAAAGGAGGAGTTGCCCCATGAAATACAACATTCGAGGTCAGCGCATGGAAGTCACAGATGCTTTAAGAGAGTACGTGGAGAAGAAGCTGAGTCGTCTGGAAAAGTATTTTGAAACGCCTCCGCAATCCGATGTTAATGTAACCTTGAGCGTTACGAAGGGCCACCAAACCATCGAGGTTATGATTCCGCTACCGGGAGCGATGCTTCGCGCCGAAGAGAAGCGGGACGACATGTACGCTTCGATCGATTTCGTAGTGGACAAACTGGAAAGACAGATTCGCAAGCACAAGACGAAGATCAACCGCAAATTCCGCGAGCCGGGATCTGCCAGAGCGTTATTCAAAGAAGACTTCGGCAACGGAAGCAGCGTGTCGACGTTGGCTCGCGAAGAAGACGAGAACCTGGAGCTCGTACGGACCAAGCGCTTCAACCTGAAGCCGATGGACGTCGAGGAAGCGATCCTGCAGATGAATCTCGTCGGACACAACTTCTACGTGTTCGCGAATACCGACACGAAGGAAGTGAATGTCGTTTACCGTCGGGACGACGGCAGATACGGGCTGATCGAAGCCCAATAATCCATAACGGACAATCCAGCCTCGGCGATCTCGCCGGGGCTTTTTAGTGTCTGCGCATCTGCGCAGCCGGCTCACCTCCAAGACATCTGCCTCTTCTCTCGAAGTACAAACCTTCCCGACTTCTCTCCAATATGATGAAGAATGAGGGCCATAAAGGTAGTTAGGGCAGCAGAGGAGGCATGAAAGTGAGCCATTTCTGGAGCGGTCGCAAAGTGCTGATCACCGGCCACACAGGGTTCAAGGGGAGCTGGCTTGCGCTGGCGCTGTCGCGACAAGGAGCGGTATTGACTGGTTACGCTCTAAGACCGCAAACAGACCCGAGTCTATACCATTTATGCAGAATCGGCGATATTGTAGCGGATCGACATGGAGATGTGAGGAGTTTAGACAATCTGAAGAAGGCCGTCCTTCAATCCGATCCGGAAGTCGTATTTCATCTTGCCGCCCAGCCTCTCGTTCGCCGTTCATATGCAGATCCGGTCTCTACATTCGACACGAATTTGATGGGAACCGTTAATTTGCTGGAATCCGTTCGGCAATGTCCTTCGATACGGGCGGTCGTCATAGCGACGACGGACAAAGTTTACGAGAATCAAGAGTGGATATGGGGATACCGGGAAAATGAACGTCTCGGCGGCAAAGATCCCTACTCGGCGTCGAAGGTGTGCGCGGAACTGGCCGTTCGTGCTTATGCGGAGTCCTATTTTCCGGAGGACCGTTATCCGATTCACGGATTGGCGATCGCGACCGCGCGAGCGGGTAACATTATCGGCGGCGGGGATTGGTCGGAAGACCGCCTCGTTCCGGATTGCCTGCAAGCGTTGCAGGAGGGGCGGGAGATCGTCCTTCGGCATCCGCTGGCGACGCGCCCATGGCAGCATGTGCTTGCACCTGTAGAAGGGTATATGCGATTGGCGGAATTTCTATACAAGGAGGGCCCTGCCTACGGAGGTGCGTGGAATTTCGGTCCGGGGGACCGCGATGTCCAAAGCGTTGGTTATATCGCGGACCAGCTTCGGCGAATATGGGGATCGAACGCAGCCGTTTCCGCACCGGATCAGCCGACCTCGGGCTGGCCGGAAGCCCGCATCTTAAAGCTCGACAGCTCCAAGGCAGGAGTTCGGCTTGATTGGCATCCACGCTGGGATTTGCATACCTCGCTCCTCAAGACGGTGGAATGGCATAAAGCCTATTTGCAGGGTGAAAATATGGCCGACCTGTGTCTCCGCCAGATCGCCGAATACGAGGAGGGACAGTCGGAATGACGATTCAGCCGGGCTCGATATGGCAGGTCAACTGGAGAGGGGAACGGCGCGCCGCGATTGCGTTGACCGGCAGCGACGAAAGCGGAGAAGCGCAGTTCATGATGTTGGCTCCTCAAGCGGAGGCACTGGCAAACGTAACCGAGTCGCAAATCACCGCTGACAAAACTTACACGATTCACGTTGATCAAATCGAAAGCTTCCTCTCCCAGGCCGACAACCGATTTCTAGAATCCCTTCTAAGAAAACGGGTACTTATCGAAGCAACTCGTCATTACCGGATCAAGCACGCAGCAAAACCTCCCTTCTCACTTGGACGGCCGATATCCTATGGAGGACGCTTCTACGATGAACGCGAAGTGCTTAACCTGGTCGATTCGTCGCTGGACTTCTGGCTGACAGGCGGCCGGTACGTGGAGCGCTTTGAGCGAGAACTTGCCACATTTCTCGGAGTCCGATATGCGCTAGTGACGAACTCCGGTTCCTCCGCCAACCTGCTCGCTTTCATGGCGCTGACTTCTCCGATGCTGAAGGACAGGAGAATATGCAGAGGCGACGAGGTTATCACGGTGGCGGCTTCTTTTCCGACGACGGTGAATCCGATCGTGCAGTTCGGAGCCGTGCCCGTGTTCGTCGACATCGATCCGGATACGTATAACATCGACGTGTCGCACTTAGAGGCTGCGCTGAGCGACAGAACGAAAGCCGTCATGATCGCGCACACGATGGGCAACCCGTTTGATCTGCAGCGCGTTCGAGAGTTTTGCGACAAGCATCGGCTATGGTTGATCGAGGATAACTGCGATGCACTCGGCTCAAAGTATTTTTACGACGGACAGTGGCGCTTGACCGGAACGATCGGCCATATCGGCACATCGAGCTTCTATCCTCCGCATCACATCACGATGGGGGAAGGCGGCGCCGTGTACACGAACGACCCTCGGCTGAAGCGGGCTGTCGAGTCGTTCCGGGATTGGGGACGGGATTGCTGGTGCGCTTCCGGCAAAGACAATACGTGCGGAAGACGCTTTTCTCAGAAGTTCGGAGAGCTTCCGGAAGGCTACGATCACAAGTATGTATACACTCACTTCGGATACAACCTCAAGATTACCGATATGCAGGCTGCCGTAGGTTGCGCTCAGCTTGATAAGCTCCCCGGGATCGTCGAGGCCAGAAAAAGAAACTGGAGGATGCTGTACGAAGGTTTGCTGCCCTTGGCGAATCTGTTTCAACTGCCTAGAGCGACCGACAACTCCGATCCTAGCTGGTTCGGGTTTCTCCTGACCGTACGGGATAACGCGCCGTTCACGAGAGAGAGGATCGTCCGCCATCTTGAAAATAAAGGCATTCAGACGCGCATGTTGTTCGCGGGAAATCTGCTGAGACAACCGCTGTTCGACGAGATGAGAGCATCCGGCGCAGGGTATCGCGTTGTTGGTGAACTGCTCCATACGGATGACGTGATGAACCGTTCTTTCTGGCTTGGCGTATATCCAGGCTTGGGAGCAGAGGAGATTCGATTTATTGTGGAGGAAATTCGTCGATTCGCGCTGTCAAATTTCTAATTTGATCGCGGAGCCTGTCCATGGTATGATGAAGGCATCAAACAACCGGACGCGAAGCACGCGCCGCTCGACTTCCTCGCGGAGAGTTGGGCGGCGTTTTGGCTTCCAACTAGCGAGTATACGATTAATAACCTTAGGGGAGGGAATCAAATGGACGAAACGAAGGAAATCCTGCTAGCGATTAAGCACAGCGTAGAAATGATGGACGCCAAGATCACCAGAATCGAGCACGACATCACGGGACTTAAATCGGACGTAGCCGGACTTAAATCGGACGTAGCCGGACTTAAAACGGACGTAGCCGGACTTAAAACGGACGTAGCCGAACTTAAATCGGACGTAGCCGAACTTAAATCGGACGTAGCCGTACTCAAATCGGACGTGTCTGATCTCAAGAAAGGCCAGCTTCGCCAAGAGCGCTTGCTCGAGACGTTGTGTCTTCGTTCCTTGGAGCAAGAAAACATCGTGCGGGATCTTCAATTGAATCAGCCATAATTTCATCTGTCCCTCCGCTGCCTGCCTGGGCAGCATTTTTTATGCCCGAATGACTTCCATTTCCAGTCGCCCTTCCTTGCCCCAATACCCCCGAACTGATAAAATGTAAAGATATAGTTAGCCCGCGAGAGAGAGGGGTACATTCGATTATGATGGGACTTGTCAAAAAAATATTCGGAGATGCCAATGAACGAGAGGTGAAACGGCTTCTCAAGACCGTCGAGCGAATCAACGGCCTGGAATCTTCCGTTTCCTCGCTAAGCGACGATCAGCTTCGCGCGAAGACGGACGAGTTCCGCGGACGCATCGCCAAAGGCGAGTCCTTGGACGATATTCTGCCCGAAGCGTTCGCCGTCGTGAGGGAAGCGTCCAAGCGCGTGCTTAACATGCGTCATTTCGACGTACAGCTCATCGGGGGCATGGTGCTCCACCACGGCAAGATCGCGGAGATGAGAACCGGCGAAGGGAAGACGCTTGTCGGAACGCTCTCGGTTTATTTGAACGCGCTGCAAGGCGAAGGCGTCCATGTCATTACGGTCAACGATTACTTGGCTCAGCGCGATAGCGCGCAGATGGGGCAGATTTATACGTTCTTGGGCATGACGGTCGGCTGTAATCTTCACGGGCTTTCCCATGAGGAGAAACAGGCGGCTTACGCGTGCGACATCACTTATGGAACAAACAACGAATTCGGCTTCGACTACTTGCGCGACAACATGGTCCTGTACAAGGAGCAGATGGTTCAGCGTCCTCTTCATTACGCCATCATCGACGAAGTCGACTCCATTCTTATCGACGAAGCGCGTACGCCGCTCATTATTTCCGGACAAGCGCAGAAATCGACCGAGCTGTACTACGCGGCCGACCGGCTGGTCAGCAAGCTGACGGATACCGAAGACTACACCGTAGACATCAAGCTGCGCACGATCGCGCTTACCGAGACCGGCGTGACGAAGGTCGAGAAGGCCTTCAACATCGACAACCTGTTCTCGCACGAGCATGTCACGCTCAACCACCATGTGAACCAGGCGCTGCGCGCCCGTTATATTATGAAGCGGGACGTCGATTACGTCGTTCAGGAGGACGAAGTCGTCATCGTCGACGAATTCACCGGGCGTCTGATGGCCGGCCGCCGCTACAGCGAAGGCCTCCACCAGGCGATCGAAGCGAAGGAGCAGCTCACCGTTCAGAACGAGAGCATGACTCTTGCGACGATCACGTTCCAGAACTACTTCCGGATGTATCGCAAGCTCGCCGGCATGACCGGTACGGCGAAGACGGAGGAAGAAGAGTTCAAGCGCATCTACGGCCTCGAGGTCGTTCAGGTGCCGACGAACCGTCCTATGGTCCGCAACGATATTCCTGACGTCGTGTACAAGTCCGAGAACGGCAAGTATAAGTCCGTCGTCGAAGAGATCGTCAATCGGCACGCGACGGGGCAGCCGGTGCTCGTCGGCACCGTCTCGATCGAGAACTCCGAGCGCATCTCGGAGCTGCTGAAGAAGAAAGGCGTCGCGCACCAAGTTCTTAACGCCAAGTATCACGCCGAGGAAGCGGCAATCATCTCCAACGCGGGCCAATACGGCGCGGTTACGATCGCGACGAACATGGCCGGACGCGGTACGGACATTCTGCTGGGCGAAGGCGTAGCCGAGAAGGGCGGCCTTCACATCATCGGTACGGAGCGTCACGAGTCCCGTCGGATCGATAACCAGCTCCGCGGCCGCGCCGGCCGTCAAGGCGACCCGGGCTCCTCGCAGTTCTACCTGTCGATGCAGGACGAGCTGATGAGAAGGTTCGGCGCCGACAACATTATGGGCATGATGGAACGTCTCGGCTTCGACGAGGAGTCCCCGATCGAGAGCAAGCTGATCACGCGCGCGATCGAATCGGCCCAGAAGCGAGTCGAAGGCAGCAACTTCGATACCCGCCGGATCGTCCTTCAGTACGATGACGTCATCAACCTGCAGCGGGAGAAAATTTACGGAGACCGCCGCGCGATTCTGAACGCCGACAATATCCGCGACATCGTCTCCGGCATGATTCGCTCCGTCATCGCCAAGTCGGTGGAGAATCATTGCTCCGACAACGACGTGCCGGAAGAATGGGATCTGGACGGTCTGGTCGCCTACGCTCATTCCCACTACTTGCCCGAAGATCGCTTGACGAAGGACGATCTGTGGGGCAAGGAAAAGGAAGAGATGATCGAACTGATCACCGGTCTCGTAGACAAGCACTACGACGAGCGCGAAGAGACCATCGGCGTAGAGACGATGCGCGAATTCGAGAAGGTCGTCGTCCTGCGCGCCGTCGACAGCAAATGGATGGACCATATCGATTCCATGGACCACCTGCGCCAAGGCATTCACTTGCGCGCGTACGGCGGCAACGATCCGCTCAGAGAATACCAATTCGAAGGCCACAACATGTTCCTCGCCATGATCGAACGGATCGAGGAAGAGGTCGCCCTGTATATTACGAAGGCGCAGGTGCAAGCCGCGCCTAAGCGCGAAGCGGTCGCCGAAGGCCAAGCCGTCGACACGAAAGCGGAAGCGGGACCGAAGAAGCCCAAGATCCGCAGCGCCGCAACCGTCGGCCGCAACGATCCGTGCCCTTGCGGCAGCGGGAAGAAATACAAAATGTGCCACGGGCGCATAGAATAGTAGCCCCAAGATTTCAACGAGGTGATTCAACGATGTTCGAGCTAGACATATCCGATAAGCAAGACCTTCGCGCCAACGCGAAGCGATTACAGCAACTTAGGGGGTCTCTTTGACTTAGATCTGAAGAAAGAACAGATCGAGAACTACGAAGTCAAAATGAGCGAACCGAATTTCTGGGACGACAACGAGAAGGCGCAAGCGCTCATCGGAGAGATGAACGCCGTCAAGTCGGTCGTCGATCAATACGAGGCCCTGGCCACCGAGTGCCGGGATCTGGAAGACATGCTCGAGATCCTCGAAGAGGAACCCGACGAAGCGCTCGGCGCGGAATGGGCCGAGAGCGTGGGCAAGCTGTCGGCCAAGGTCGACGCCTTCGAGCTGCAGCTTCTGCTTAATCAGCCTTACGACAAGCTGGATGCGATTCTCGAATTGCATCCCGGCGCGGGCGGAACCGAGTCGCAGGACTGGGCGCAAATGCTGTACCGCATGTACACGAGATGGGCGGAGAAACGCGGCTTCAAAGTCGAGCTGCTCGACTACCTTCCGGGCGACGAGGCGGGCATCAAGAGCGTCACGATCCAGATTCGCGGACATAATGCTTACGGCTATCTGAAAGCGGAGAAAGGCGTCCACCGGCTCGTGCGGATCTCCCCGTTCGACGCATCGGGCAGACGGCACACTTCCTTCGTTTCCTGCGATGTCGTGCCGGAGATCAACGACGAGATCGAAGTCGAGATCCGTCCCGACGATCTGCGCATCGACACGTACCGTTCCAGCGGCGCGGGCGGCCAGCACATCAACAAGACGGACTCGGCTATCCGGATTACTCACTTGCCGACCGGCATCGTCGTAGCCTGCCAGACACAGCGATCGCAGATCCAGAACCGGGAGAAGGCGATGCAGATGCTCCGCTCCAAGCTCTACGAGCTGAAAATCCAGGAGCAGCAGAAGGAACTGGCTGAGGTTCGCGGAGAGCAGATGGAGATCGCCTGGGGCAGCCAGATCCGCTCCTATGTGTTCCATCCGTACAGCATGGTCAAGGATCATCGCACTCAGGTGGAGACGGGCAACGTCGGCGCGGTTATGGACGGCGACCTCGAAGCCTTCATCGACGGCTACCTGCGCAGTCAGATCAAGCAAGACGCGCAATAACGAAGCAACGCGATCGGCCCTACACTTCTTGCGCGCGAGCGGCGCGCAGGAAGTTTTTTTGTACGATCAGCAAGTATAAAATCCGCTATCCTTATCTGATTCGTCTCCGACAAACCGCATTCATCGTCCTGAGGACGCCGAAGGCGGTTTTGCTTGGAGAAAATCTTCATATGCGAGGCCGTTCGGTACATAATGAATCAGAGCGTCGAATAAAGCGAGATGAGGTTCCATCATGTCCACCGCCACTACCGCCGGCACAACCGACCACCAATCGTCGGATTTGCCCTCGTATCCGAATAAAAGAAAGGGCCCGCGCTTCTCCAAACGGACAAGAACGGCGTTCAGCTATGCGGCCATGCTGGTCGGGGCCTTTTTCATAGCGGCCAGCTTTAATCTGTTCCTGCTGCCTAACCGGATCGCTTCCGGCGGGGTGTCGGGGATTTCCATTATTCTGAATACGCTCACGCACATCCCTCCCGCATATACGCAGTGGGCGCTGAACATTCCGCTGTTCATCGCGGGCTTGCTCGTGCTGGGCAAGGCATTCGGCGTGAAGACGGTCGTCGGCTCCGTCGTGCTGCCCTTGTTCGTGCTGCTGACGTCGCATTGGGCGCCTCCCACGAACGATCCGCTGCTGGCCTCCATTTACGGAGGGTTGGGCGTCGGAATCGGTTTGGGGCTCGTATTCCGCGGGAGGGGCTCGACGGGAGGGCTGGACGTTGCGGCGCAAATTTTGCACCGGGTGCTGGGCATCCGGCTCGGACTCGCGGTGGCCGCGCTGGATGGCCTCGTCATTTTATCCGCGGGCTTGTTCATCTCCCTCGAAAACGCGCTCTATGCGCTGATCGGCCTGTTCACGACAAGCAAGACGATAGACGTTATCCAGACGGGCCTCCAGACGTCCAAAGCCGCCTACATTATTTCTCGCGATCCGGAACGCGTATCGGCGGCGATTCTGAATGAGCTCGACCGGGGGCTGACGCGATTGCAGGGGACCGGCGGATTCACGGGCGACGATCGACCGGTGCTGCTTACCGTGGTCGGGCAGAACGAGGTGCTAAGGTTGAAATTGCTTGTCCGCGATGCCGATCCGGATGCATTCGTCATCATTACGAACGCGGCGGAGGTGCTCGGCGAGGGCTTCCGTGATGATCGAATATGACCGTTGCATAAATAATACTTTTGATGTATAATAATACACAACCACATCGGACGAACGACGGAGAACGCCTCACAGGAACATCTTTCATTCCCTAGCGTAATCCGTTACAATTGAGAATGTTTACGCGGGATGCCAACGCCTTCCGCAACCTAAGTCCTGACAACGGCGCGAGCCGTTTCTTGGCGATTCATCCTTTTCTAAGCTATGGAGGATACTATTATGAATGCTAAGCAAATCCGCGCGGCCATTGTCGGGTCCACCGGCTACGGCGGCGTCGAACTCATCCGTTTATTGGAATCTCATCCCAACGTGACCGTAACGTCCGTCATTTCCTCGTCGAGCGCGGGCGCTCCGATCGCGGACGGTTATCCTCATCTGACGGAGATCCGCGCCGATCTGCTCGACGATCTCGATATCGAATCGATCCGCGGCAAAGCGGATGTCGTCTTCCTGGCCACGCCGCATGGCGTCAGCCTTAAGCTGGCCCCTCAGTTTCTGGATGCGGGGTTAAAAGTAATCGATCTCTCCGGGGATTTCCGGCTGAAGTCGGGAGACGCGTACAGGCAATGGTACAAACACGAGCCTGCTGATCAAGCTCTCGTAGACCGCGCGGTATACGGTCTGTCCGAGGTGTACGGAGATCTGGTGAAACAGACCGATTTCGTGTCCAACCCGGGCTGTTTTACGACGACGTCCTTGCTCGGTCTCTATCCGGCGGTGAAAGCCGGCTGGATCGATCCGAACAGCATCATCATCGACGCGAAATCCGGCGTATCCGGAGCGGGACGGGGCCTGAACTTAAGCGCTCATTATTCCGAAATCAACGAAAACTTCAAGGCATACAAGCTGAATAAGCATCAGCACACGCCCGAGATCGAGCAGGTGCTTTCCGAAGCGGCCGGCCGGCCGGTCGTGACGACGTTCACGACGCACCTCGTGCCGATGACTAGAGGCATTATGTCGACGATGTACGGCACGCTGACGGAGAAGCGCACCGATGCGGAGTTCGTCGAATTGTATCGACAGTTTTACGAAGGGCGCAAGTTCGTCCGCGTTCGTCCTGCCGGACACTGGCCGGCGACGAAGGAAGTGTACGGCACGAACTATTGCGACATCGGCTTCTCGGTCGACGAGAGAACCGGACGCGTGACGATTATCTCCGTTACAGACAACCTGGTGAAGGGCGCGGCCGGCCAGGCGATCCAGAACTTGAACCTGCTCATGAACTGGGACGAGACGCTCGGCCTTCAGTTTACGCCGGTTTATCCATAATAGAGGACGAGAGGAACGAACCGAATATCATGGGAAAACAAAGCTACGCGATCGTGGAAGGTGGAGGCGTTACGACGCCGAAAGGCTTTAAGGCCGGCGGGCTGCACTGCGGCTTGAAAAAAACCGATCGCCACGATCTGGGAGTCATCGCGTGCGAGGTGCCGGCTTCGGCCGCCGCGGTGTATACGACGAATTTGTTCCAGGCGGCCCCGCTGCTCGTCACGCGGGAAGCGCTGGGTAGCGGCGGCTTGCTTCGCGCGGTTATCGTAAACAGCGGCAACGCCAATGCGTGCACGGGAGCGCAAGGGGAAGCGGACGCGCGCACGATGCAGGCGAACGCGGCGGAAGCGCTCGGCGTAAGCAAGGATCAGGTGGCCGTGGCGTCCACGGGCGTGATCGGCGAATTGCTGAAGATGGACCGCGTGAACGCGGGCATCGAGAAGCTTCCGGGGCGGCTGCGAAGCGACGAGCAAGGCTCCGACGACTTCTGCCAGGCGATACTGACGACCGACCTCGTGAAAAAAACGAGCTGCGTGACGCTGACGGTCAGCGGCAAGCAGGTCACGGTCGCCGGCGCGGCCAAAGGCTCGGGAATGATTCATCCGAACATGGCGACGATGCTCGGTTTCGTGACGACCGACGCCAAGATCGGTTCCTCCCTGCTTCAAGAGGTTCTGCGCGAAGTGACGAACGTGAGCTTTAACATGATTACGGTGGACGGCGATACGAGCACGAACGATATGCTGGTCGCGATGGCCAGCGGACTTGCGGACAACGACGAGTTGACCCGCGCCCATCCCGATTTCGCGGCATTCGTCGACGGACTGCGGCACGTCTGTGCCGAGCTGGCCAAAGCGATCGCCCGCGACGGCGAAGGCGCGACCAAGCTCATCGAGACGACGGTCGTCGGCGCGGACAGCGACGATGCGGCGCAGGCGATCGCCAAGACGATCATCGGCTCCAGCCTGGTGAAGTCGGCCGTATACGGCGCGGACGCCAACTGGGGGCGCATCATCGCCGCCGTCGGTCGCGCGGGCGTGCCGGTGAACGTGGCGACGGTCGACATCCGTCTGGGCGACATCGTCGTATTGGAGCAGTCCCGTCCGGTTTCTTTCGACGAAGAGATCGCATTGGAATACTTAAAAGGCGATACCGTCGGCATCCATGTAGACCTCAACATGGGAAGCGGCAAGGCGACGGCGTGGGGCTGCGATCTGACGTACGATTACGTGCGCATCAACGCCGCGTATCGGACGTAAGGAGAGCGGGCGTATGGGCAAACAGCGATTTGTGATGAAATGCGGCGGGAGCACTTTGGCGGCGCTGCCGGACGTTTTTTTCGAGGATTTGCGGAGCTTGCAGGAGAGCGGCGTCGAGCCGGTTATCGTGCATGGAGGCGGTCCCGCCATTAACGAGACGCTCGGCAAACTGGGCATCGAGAGCCGGTTCGTGAACGGGCTGCGCGTCACCGACGAAGCGACGCTCGACGTCGTCGAGATGGTGCTGGCGGGGCGCATCAACAAGGAGATCGTGCGCAAGCTGCAGCAGAACGGGGCGCAGTCGCTCGGCCTGTCCGGAACGGACGGCAAGCTGATCGTCGCCAAGCCCGTCGCCAACGCGGACGAGATCGGCCATGTCGGCGACGTCGTCGGCGTGAACGCGGCGCTGGTCGAAGGCGTCATCGGGCTCGGCTACTTGCCCGTCATCGCGCCGATCGGCATCGACGAGAGCGGACAACGGTACAACATCAACGCGGATACGGCTGCAGGCGCGGTCGCTTCCTCGCTCGGCGTCGAGACGATGATCGTCGTGACCGACGTGCCGGGCATTATGCGTACGGTGGACGGAGAGAAGCGTGTTCTGCCGGTCGTGACGTTCGCGGACATCGAAGAGATGATCGCCAGCGGCGAAATCTACGGCGGTATGATTCCGAAGGTCAGAGCGGCTATGAGCTGTCTGCACGGCAACGTCAAGGAAGTGCGGATCGTGGACGGCGCGGCGGAGCGGGTGCTCAGCCGGGCGCTGGCGGAGGGCGACATCGGAACCCGGATCGTAAGGGCGTAAGGCCACACGGGTGAAAAAAGGAGAGATCGGTATGAGTGACAGCGCGTTATTCTCGACTTATGCGAGATATCCCATTACTTTGGTGAAGGGGAAGGGCAGCCGCTTGTGGGACGATCAAGGCAAGGAATATCTTGATTTCATGAGCGGACTTGCGGTAACGAATCTCGGCCACGTGCCGGACGCGGTCAAGAACGCATTGATCGGCCAGCTCGACCAGCTGTGGCACGTCTCCAACCTGTTCCATATCCCGGGACAGGAGAAAGCGGCCAAGCTGCTTGTCGACAACAGCTGCGCGGACGCGGTGTTCTTCTGCAACAGCGGCGCGGAGGCGAACGAGGCGGCGATCAAGCTCGCCCGCCGTTATCATCAGAAGCTGAAGGGCAGCGACCGCTACGAGATCGTCACCTTCACCCAATCGTTCCACGGTCGCACGCTGGCTACGCTGACCGCGACCGGCCAAGACAAGGTGAAGGAAGGCTTCCTTCCGCTTCCGGAAGGCTTCGTGCACGTGCCTCTGCACGATCTGAAGGCGCTGGAAGCTGCGGTCAACGACAAGACGGCCGCGGTCATGCTTGAGCTCGTTCAAGCCGAGGGCGGCGTTATCCCCGTCGATCCGGACTTCCTGAGGGAAGTGCGCGCGCTGTGCGATCGTCACGGTATTCTGCTGATCGTCGACGAAGTGCAGACGGGGATGGGACGCACCGGCAAGCTGTTCGCCTACGAGCATTATGATGTAGAACCGGACATCTTCACCTTGGCCAAGGGCATCGGCAGCGGCTTCCCCGTCGGCGCGATGCTGGCCAAAGCGCATGTGAAGCCGGCATTCGTACCGGGCGCTCACGCGACGACATTCGGCGGTACGCCGATCGCGATGGCGGTCGTCGCCGCTACGATCGAGACGATGCTCAAGGAGAAGGTCGCCGACAAGGCTGCCGAGGCTTCCGAATATTTGATCGGCCAGCTTCAGGAGAAGCTTGCGGGCTTGCCGAACGTTGATCAGGTGCGGGGCAAAGGGCTGCTGATCGGCATTCTGTGCCACGCTCCTGCTGGCGATGCGATCGCTGAGTTGCACAAGCGCGGATTGCTCGTCGTGCCGGCCGGGCCGAACGTCATTCGGCTGCTGCCCAACCTTCTTGTCACTCACGAAGAAATCGACGAGGCGGTCGCGCTGATCGCAACCGTGCTTACGGAGCAGGCCGCGGCGAAGACGGCCAATTCATAATTTCGGAAGGCTGTATGCTGCGGACTGTCGCTTCGTACTTCCGATAGGCATAGAGCGCAACAGACGGCCGCTTCGTGATTCCAACAAGCTGTTTGCGCAACAGACCATACATTGCAATTCCAACAAGCTGCGGCGCCTGCCGCGGCTTCGCAAATAGAGAAGGAGGGTTTGCCCTTGACTACGGCAGCGAACCTGGAACAGATTGCAGCACAACTGAAAGGCCGCGATTTTCTCGGTCTGGTGGACTATTCGCCGGAAGAAATCCGGTACTTGCTCGATCTTGCGATCGAGATCAAGCGCAAGCACAAAGCCGGAGAAGTATACCAGCCGCTGAAAGGCAAATCTCTCGGCATGATTTTCGAGAAATCGTCGACGCGCACGCGCGTATCCTTCGAAGTCGGCATGTACCAGCTCGGCGGCCAAGCGCTGTTCCTGAGCCGCAACGACATTCAGATGGGCCGCGGCGAGACGATTCTCGACACCGCTCAAGTGATGTCCCGCTATCTGGACGGCATGATCCTGCGGACGTTCGGCCACCGCAACGTCGTAGAGCTGGCGCGCGGAGCGACGATTCCGGTCATCAACGCGCTGTCGGACCAATCCCACCCTTGCCAGGCGCTGGCTGATTACCAGACGGCTTTGGAGCATAAAGGCAAGCTGGAAGGGCTGAAGGTTGCCTACATAGGCGACGGCAACAACGTGCTCCACTCGCTGATGATGGGCGCGGCCAAGCTGGGCATGCACTTCTCCAGCGCTTCTCCGGAAGGCTACGATCCGTCCGAGAGGTCCGTCAAATCTTCGATCGAGGCGGCGGAGGAAACCGGAGGCAGCGTGCGTATTCTGCGCGACCCTCGCGAAGCGATCGAAGGCGCGGACATCGTCTACACCGACGTATGGGCGAGCATGGGCTTCGAGGAAGAGCAGAAGGAGCGCGAGAAGGCGTTCGCGAACTATCAGGTAAACGAAGAGCTCGTGAAATACGCGAAGCCGGACTACCTGTTCATGCACTGCCTGCCGGCTCACCGCGGCGAGGAAGTGTCGGAGGGCGTCATCGACGGCCCGAACTCCGTTATTTTCGATGAAGCCGAGAATCGCCTGCACGCGCAGAAAGCGATCATGGCCGCCATTATGTAAGGTACGGAACCCGGATAGCCAAGAAGCATCCGTCGATCCTCTAATCGTAACGGCTCGCGCCGAACGAATATTGAAATCAATCATGCACTTCTATACTCGAGTTCAAAGGAGCTTCCAATTTCCATGGCAAAGAACAAAATCGTGCTGGCCTACTCCGGCGGGCTTGACACCTCGGTCATCCTGACGTGGCTGAAAGAAACGTACGACGCCGAGATCATCACCTTCACCGCCGACATCGGTCAGAAGGACGAACTGGACGGCCTTGAGGAGAAAGCGCTCAAGACTGGCGCGTCCAAAGTCTACATCGACGACCTTCGCGCCGAATTCGCGAAGGACTTCATCTTCCCGATGTTCCAAGCGGGCGCCCTCTACGAGGGGCAATACCTGCTCGGCACGAGCATCGCGCGTCCGCTGATCGCCAAGCGCATGGTCGAGATCGCCCTTGCCGAAGGCGCAACCGCCATCGCGCACGGCGCTACAGGCAAAGGCAACGACCAAGTCCGCTTCGAGCTGACGGCCGCCGCTCTTGCTCCGAGCATCGAGGTTATCGCTCCTTGGCGCGACGAGGCGTTCCGCGCCGCGTTCCCGGGCCGCGCCGAGATGATCGCCTATGCCGAGAAGCATGGCATTCCGGTTCAGGCTTCGGCCGCCAAGCCGTATTCGACGGACCGCAACCTGCTGCACATCAGCTTCGAGAGCGGCATGCTCGAAGATCCGTGGTTCGATCCGAGCGCGCCGGAAGTCGAAGAAATGTACGTGCTCAGCGTCTCCCCGGAGAGAGCTCCGGACGAAGCCGAGTATATCGAGCTCGACTTCGAAGCAGGCGACTGCGTAGCGATCAACGGCGAACGCCTCGATCCGCTCGCGGTTATGGAGAAGCTGAACGAGGTTGGCGGCAAGCACGGCATCGGCCGCGTCGACATGGTGGAGAACCGCTTCGTCGGCATGAAGAGCCGCGGCGTGTACGAAACCCCCGGCGGGAGCATCCTATTTACGGCACATCGCAAAATCGAGTCCCTGACCATGGATCGCGACGTCATGCACCTGCGCGATTCCTTGATCTCCAAATACAGTTCTCTCGTGTACAACGGCTTCTGGTTCGCGCCGGAGCGCCTGGCGATCCAAGCGCTCGTGAACGAGAGCCAGAAGAACGTGACGGGCACCGTCCGTCTCAAGCTGTACAAGGGCAACATCATCGCCGCCGGACTGAAAAGCCCGGTCAGCCTCTACAACCCGCATATCGCGACGATGGAGGCCGATCCTACGCAAGCGTACGATCAAGGCGACGCTACCGGCTTTATCCGCCTGAACGCTCTGCGCCTGAAGGTATCTTCCGGCGTCAACGGAGCTTCCGGCATTTAATCGATAAAGTGCAAAAGGGAGAACCGCGCCCGAAGCCTGCCGAACCATCCCCCGCGAGGCGGGGCCATGACGGGAGGCACCTTCGCCGCGCGGCGCTCCCCTTTTGCCGTTTAACGGCGGGTGGCGTGGAAGTCGAGGCGCGCCTCGCTAAACGGTCTACCAGACCGTTAAGGTGCCCGAAACGTGGGAATGCGGCGGTGTAACAGCCTGCCAGACCGTTACTGTACCCGAAACGTGGGGATGCGGCGTTGTAACGGCCTGCCAGACCGTTAAGGTGCCCGGAGCGTGGGAATGCATCGGTTTAATGGTCCGTCAGACCGTTAAGGTGCCCGGAGCGTGGGAATGCATCGGTTTTAAGGTGCCCGAAACGTGGGAATGCGGCGGTGTAACAGCCTGCCAGACCGTTACTGTACCCGAAACGTGGGGATGCGTCGGTTTAACGGTCTGCAAGGCTGTAACGTGTCCCGCTTGTACCGGATAGGATGCCGAGGGAACGGATGAGGTTATTCGATCGAGGATAAGAGAGGGGTATTCGGATTATGAGCAAGCTGTGGGGGGGCCGTTTCACGAAGCAAACGGACCAACTGGTGGAAGAATATACGGCATCGATCACGTTCGACAAGGAACTGGCCGAGGAAGACATTCAGGGCAGCCTGGCGCACGTGACGATGCTTGGCAAGTGCGGCATTCTCCCGGCGGAGGACGTGGAGACGATCAAGGCCGGCCTGTTGAAGGTTCGCGGGAAAATCCGCAGCGGCGAGCAGCAGTTTCTGATCGCCGACGAGGATATCCATATGAACATCGAGAAAGCGCTGATCGAAGAAGTCGGCCCGGTCGGAGGCAAACTGCACACCGGACGCAGCCGCAACGACCAAGTGGCGACCGACATGCACCTGTATCTGCGCAAGCGCGTCGTCGAGTTCGTCGAGATGCTGCGCAAGCTCCAGGCGGCGCTGATCGGACAAGCCAAGCAAAACCTGGACACGATCGTGCCGGGCTACACGCATCTTCAGCGTGCGCAGCCGATCCTGTTCGCGCATCACCTGATGGCTTATGTGTCGATGTTCGGCCGCGATATCGAGCGTCTGCAGGACAGCTACAAGCGCATCGACGCGTTGCCGCTCGGCGCTGGCGCGCTGGCTGGCACGACGTTCGCGATCGACCGTCATTTTACGGCCGAGCAGCTTAACTTCGGGCGCGTCTATGAGAACAGCCTCGACGCCGTCAGCGACCGCGATTTCATCGTCGAGTTTCTTGCCGGCGCCTCGCTGATCATGACGCACTTGTCGCGCCTGAGCGAAGAGCTGATCCTCTGGTCGAGCACCGAGTTCCAGTTCGTCGAGCTCGACGACGCCTTTTGCACCGGCTCCAGCATCATGCCGCAGAAGAAGAACCCCGACGTGCCTGAGCTCGTTCGCGGCAAGACCGGCCGCGTCTACGGCAACCTTGTTGGCCTGCTGACGGTGCTGAAGTCGCTGCCGCTCGCGTACAACAAGGACATGCAAGAAGACAAGGAAGGCATGTTCGACACGGTCAAGACACTCCAGGGAGCGCTCCAGCTGTTCGCCTCCATGATCGAGACGATGAAGGTGCGCAAGGACCGGATGCGCCGCGCCGTCGACCAGGACTTCTCCAACGCGACGGACATCGCCGACTTCCTCGTCGGCAAAGGTCTGCCTTTCCGCCAGGCTCACGAAGTGATCGGCAAGACGGTGCTGTATTGCATCCAGCAGAATAAGTTCCTGCTCGACCTGACACTGGACGAGTTCAAGCAGTTCTCCGACTTGTTCGACGACCGGATCTATGCCGTGCTTCAGCCGGAAGCGGTCGTCAACGCCCGCGACGTCTACGGCGGTACGGCAACCCCGCAGGTGGAAGCAGCCATCGCCCGTGCCGAAGCCGAGCTGTCCCGTACGACACAATGGGTTGAGGAGTACGAAAAGAAAAGCCAATAAATATGGCCTGTTCACGGATCTCGTTATCGGGTAAAATGAAGTCAATATAAAATTCCGGCCGTGAAGCACACGCCGCTTGTTCCCTTTGACGAGGGAGCGGGCGGCGTTTTGTTTTGAGCGGACCACGAAGAAGGCGAGGAATGCGGCGATGAACGAAAAAAAAGCCAAACCGCACGACGAAGCGCTCAAGAAATTGCTGCAGACGTTTTTCGCGGAGTTTATCGAGCTCTTTTTTCCGGAGCTAAGCTCGTTGCTGGATCATCGCCATACCCGATTTTTGATGCAGGAGCTGCTCGTGGACGTCGTCGGCGAAGAAGCCAAAACGCTGGACTTGCTGCTGGAAACCCGCTATAAAGCGCTCGACGCATACATCCTCGTGCATATGGAACCGCAGTCGTATCGTCAGAAGGACTTTCATGAACGTTCACGGCGGATGAAGGGGCGGAGGACCCGGATACGTTCGTCATGGGCATTCCCGATCACGAGATCGTCCGTTTCAAGTTTCTGAAGGTCGAGCTGAGAACGTTGGATTGGAGACGG
>NZ_JBEPYQ010000004.1:70177-116688 GCF_041641335.1 Cohnella sp.
TATCGCTTCGGAGAACCCGGTGGCTGCTGCGCTCTTGGTCAAAATGGGATACAATGAGAAGGAGAAAAGAGAAATGCGTTCGGCTTATTTGCGAATGCTTTTACGGCTTAGTTACAAGCTGGACGATGCGAGAATAGCGCTGTTGATGTCGGTAGCCGATCTGTATTTCGAGCCCGACCAGGACGAAGACGAGAAGCTTCTGGACGAAATCTTGAAAGACTATCCGAAGGAAAGGGTGAAATTCATGGAACTGATGCCTGCATGGAAACGTTGGGGATACGAAGAGGGAATGGAAAAGGGTAAGGCAGAAGGCAAAGCGGAAGGATTGGAGAAGGGAATGGAAAAGGGGAAAGCCGAAGAACGGGCATCGATCATCCGTCGAATGCTCACCAAAGGATTTACTCCGGAACAAGTGGCGGATACCCTCGAAATTCCGTTAACCGAAGTGGAGCAACTCGGAAAGCACTAAACGTATGGGTTTATTCGGTCGTTTTCGAATTCCAAGCTCGAAATTATCGTGCGCTGCCGGATCATGCCAAATCGGTTGATCTCCACGCAAGGGACGCCGTCGTCATCGGACGGATAGATCCGACTTCGCCATTCTATACTCGCGTTGCCGATTACGTAAAAGCGATTCTCGCCTGACTCGAGAACCGCTTTTTTTAATGATATTACCCCGCCGAATCACACCGGCTCTACAATAATGCCGTCCTCGATGCCGTCGCCGGGAATCGGGGTCTCGTTCGGAGCCGGAGCGTCCGGAGTCGAACCCGATCCCGAACCCGAGCCGCCCGGAGCTTGGCCGGCGCCCGGAGGCAGCAGCCGAGGATCGTCCGGGTGCACCGCGATGAGAGTGTCCTGCGTGCGGTACGTATCCTTGGACAGCTTTTTGCGCTCCGCGAATTTGCCGTCCACCTGTTTCACCAGGAACGCCTCGACGACATAGCCGTTCTCGCCCTTCTGCAGCAGCGTCTGCTTGCCGAGCGCGACCGTCGGGTCGGCGACGTAGACCGTTTTCGGCGGGTTCACCTTCAATTGGGCGGTTTCCGTCTTGTAGATCACCTTTTCGTCCA
This sequence comes from Cohnella sp., assembly GCF_041641335.1. Classification (NCBI taxonomy): domain Bacteria; kingdom Bacillati; phylum Bacillota; class Bacilli; order Caryophanales; family Paenibacillaceae; genus Cohnella; species Cohnella sp. The sequence goes on from NZ_JBEPYQ010000004.1 coordinate 71,251, forward strand.
TCGTTCCGAACAGCTTGACCGTAACCGTCTTGTCGGCTACGACGGTGCGGATGAGCAGCTGCTTGCCGGTAGAGTTGCGGAACTTGAAGTTGACGTAGCCGTCCGCGAACGTAGCGTCGAGCCCGCGCGGCAAGTAGCTGACCGGCAGCGAGTGGTTGCGGCGTTCGACGATCTCGAGCCCGGCCAGCAGCGCGGCGTTGTACAGCGTGCTGGACACCTGGCAGATGCCGCCGCCGATGCCCGGCGTCAGCTTGCCCCTCAGAATGACTGGGGCTTCCATATAGCCGTATTCCTTCTCCGCTTTGGAGACGATTTTACCGTATTCGAACACTTCCCCGGGCTGCAGCAACGTGTCGTTAAGCGCCAGAGCCGCCGCGGTGACGTTGTGCGAGCGTCCTTCGCCGCTTGTGGCGAACGACGTCGTGAACTCGATGATTTTACGCTCGAGCCCATCCTCCTTCAGCTTGGCGACGGTAACCTCCGGTGGCGTCTCCATGATTCCGGCCGGGACCAGCCGCGGACCGTCCGCCTGTTCCGTCAACGAGGACGGCGCCAGCTTCCGGATCGCTTCGATCGCGGGTTCCAGCTCGATTCTCCGGCCCGGCTTCTCGGGCGTATAGACGACATTGTCCCGCTCGTCGATCGTTCGGCTCGCATCGGCCCCGTCTTCCCGAATCAGATCTCCCCAAACCTGCTTCGCGGCTTGCTCCAGCCGCTGCGAATTCCATGTCACATCGATGCCGTAGGCTGCTCCCCGTTCGCCGTACGCGCGCAGCTTGGCCCTTTCCCACCAAGAATAATCAAGATGGCGCTCGATCGCTTGGACCGCCGCGTCCGCCGTAATCCTTAAGCCGAGCTCCCCGAGAGTCACAGCCGGAACGCCCGCGCTTGCGCTTGCTCCCTCGGCGGCAACCGCTTTGATCGGGCCGCCGAGGCTGTTCGGATCAAGCGATACCTGCACGGCCTGCGCTTCGGAAATTCGCGTCCGAATCGTTTCCAAGGCCGCCTCCGGAGTTCGTCCTCCCAAGTCAAGCCCGCCCACGCTGAAGCCTTCCGGCAGCGTCTCGTCGCTTCCGTAGCTCATCGCGCTTCCGACGCCGGCCCCGATCAGCAAGAAAATCGCGATAAGAGCAATCAATCCTAACTTTTTCATCCTTCGGGCCTCCCCTTGCCATTGCTACCGTGGAATCGATGATTTCCCTTAACTACAGCGTCTGCGGGATCGACGGTTTCTACCCGCCGCAGCGCCGGGAATGACGATGCGCACGTCTGTAAAATGTTTCTAATCAGTTATACTTCGATTTCCCCGATTCGTTCTTGTCAAAAATTAAAAATTTCTAAACAAATAACGAAAGCCCAAGCGCGGCAAGGCCCGGAGCAGGAAACTTCGACAGATTTCCCGGGCAATTGATCGACAAAGAGAGGAAAATCGGGCATGATGTCGAAGTATCTAAAGTCTGAATCTTAACAGGAAGTGATACCGTGATCGAAATGCAGGACATCTGGAAGACCTATGCGGACGGCACGACGGCTCTTCAAAGCATCAACCTCGTGATCGACCGGAACGAATTCGTTTACATCGTGGGTCCGTCCGGCGCGGGTAAATCCACCTTCATGAAGCTGATCTACCGGGAGGAGTACCCGTCGAAGGGGCAGATCTCGGTCAACGGCTTTAATATAGGAAAGCTGAAGCATCGCAAAATTCCATACGTCAGGCGCAACATCGGGGTCATTTTCCAGGACTACAAGCTGCTGCCCAAGATGACGGCGTTCGAGAACGTGGCATTCGCGATGGAAGTCATCGAGACGCCGCGCCGGCTCATTCGCCGCCGTACGATGGAAGTGCTTGAGCTCGTCGGACTGAAGCATAAGGCGGGCAGCCTTCCGGCCCAGCTTTCCGGGGGAGAGCAGCAGAGAGTGGCGATCGCCCGGGCGATCGTGAACAATCCCGCCGTAATCGTAGCGGACGAGCCTACGGGCAACCTGGATCCCGAGACGTCCTGGGGCATTATGAACCTGCTGGAGGAGATCAATTTCCGCGGCACGACCATCGTCATGGCCACCCACAACAAAGAGATCGTGAACACGATGCGCAAGCGCGTTATCGCCATCGAGCGGGGAACCATCGTTCGCGATCAGGCGAGAGGGGAATACGGCTATGAGATTTAGCACGATTCTCCGCCATATTCGGGAGGGCTTCAAGAACGTCGGCCGCAACGGTTGGATGACTTTCGCTTCCATGAGCTCCATTGCCGTTTCCTTGTTCATTCTCGGCGTTTTCATGCTGCTGGCCATAAACGTCAGCAAGCTGGCGGACCAATTGGACAGTCAGGTTCAAATTAACGTTTATTTGCAGACCGATACGACCGAAGCGAAAGCGCAGGAGATCGAGAGGCTGCTCAAGCGCATTCCCGAGGTCAAGACCGTTACCTTCGTTAGCAAGGCGGAAGGCTTGGAGCGGTTCCGCGACAGCATGGGCGAGGAAGGGCGGGCCGCCCTCGACGGCTACGACGCGGAGAACAATCCGTTGCCGGATTCCTTTGAGATCGAAGCGTTCGATCCGCAGCAGATCTCTTATATCGCCAAGCAGATCGAAGCGATCAATCTGACCGATCCCGAGAAGTCGATCGAGCGGGTCAAATACGGCAAAGATACGATAGAAAAGCTGTTCAGCATCACGAACGCGGTCCGCAACATCGGGATCGTCATCGTGCTCGGCTTGACCGTGATGGCGATGTTCCTGATTTCGACGACGATCAAGATGACGATTATCGCCCGGCGCCGGGAAATCTCGATCATGAAGCTGGTCGGAGCGACGAACAGTTTTATCCGTTGGCCGTTTTTCATTGAAGGGGCGATCATCGGATTTTTCGGTTCGCTGCTGAGCGCGGCGATCCTGATGTTCGGCTATTCGCAGCTGGTCGAGTCGACCAGTGCGACCGTAGGCTTGTACATGATCCAGTTCGCGACGATGGACGAAGTCATGAGCAGCGTCGGCGGTTCGATCATCGGGCTGGGAACCGTGCTCGGGATATTCGGAAGTACGATCTCGGTTCGCAGATATTTAAGGGTATAAAACGATAATGGGAAAATGCTTACGCTTTACGGAGGAGGAGCCTTGTGAAGAAGAAGCTGTTGGTACTGATCGCGATGCTGTTGGTTGTCGGCCTGGTCGGCAGGCCCTATGAAGGACAAGCCCAGACGGAGCTGGAGAAGATCGAGCAAGATCTCAAGCAGCTTAAGAAGGATATGGACCGCGCGGCCAACAACCAGAAATATGCGGAGAAGACGGTTCAAGAGCTGACGGGCAAGCAGGAAGCGACGAAGGCGGACATCGAGAGCCTGCTGGCCAGAATCGAGACAGTACAGGTCAGATTGCAAAATACGCAAAAGAAAATCGTCGATGCGGAAGAAAAGCTGCTTCAGACAGGAGTCGAGCTGGAGAACGCGATCAAGCAGCGCGACAACCGCGACCAACTGATGGCTTCCCGGGTCAAGATGGCCTATACGGCGGGTCCGGTATCGTTTCTGGACGTGCTGCTGAGCTCGGCGAACTTCTCCGATTTCCTCGACCGGTTCGACGCGGTGGAAGCGATCGCCGCCCAAGACCGCAACATTCTCGACGAGAAGAAGAAGTACGCGGACGAGGTTGCCGCCTTGAAGCTCCAGAGCGAGCAGGAGCTCGAAGAAATCCGCAAGCTTTACGAGGAGATCGAGCAGCATAAGGCGTCCTTGGAGCAGGAAGAGAAGGACAAGGAAGTGCTGATCGCCAAGCTGGCGGTAGAGATCGAAGAGCTGGAAGAGATCAGCGAGGAATCGGCCAAGCAGCTTACCGAGCTCGCCAAGCAGGCTTCGGCGCTGGAAGCGAAGAAGAACCGCATTAAAACCTATTATACGGGCGGCAAGCTGGGCCTTCCTTTAAAGTCGGAGTACCGTCTGTCTTCCCCGTTCGGTTTTCGGATTCACCCCATTACGGGCGCCAAGAAGCTTCATGCCGGAATAGACATGGCCGCCCCTAAGGGAACGCCGATCTACGCCGCGGAGACGGGCGTCGTGATCGTGGCCCAGTCCTGGAGCGGGTACGGCAACTGCGTCATTATCGACCATGGCGGCGGCTTGTGGACGCTGTACGGGCACATGAGCGAAATTTTGGCCAAAAAAGGCGACACGGTCAAACGCGGAGAAAAAATCGGACTTGTCGGATCGACGGGACAATCGACAGGCAATCACCTGCACTTCGAAGTCCGCAAAAACTCCGAGCCGGTCGATCCGGCGCCTTATTTGAAGTAAACGGACAAGGGGCAGCCGATCGTCCGACGATTCGTCGGGAATCGGCTGTTTTGTTGTCTAAATGAACTAAGCTTGTCATAATCTAACCATAAGGCGAATTTCGGGGAGTGGGGTACGTGTGGTTCAGAGGTCGCACAGTCGCGGCGATGTTGGCGCTGACGGCAGTGGCCGCTTGCGTCGCGACCTATGCCGTCCTTGAATTTCCGGGGTGGAACTGGATGTCGAAGGGCGCGTTGGCAGGCGGCGGAGCCGGTCAGGAGCAAGAGGGCCTTCGTCAGGACGAAGTCGACAAGCTCAATAAGGCCATGTCGCTGATCGAGAAGCGCTATCTGCTTCCCGCCGACCGCAAGAAGCTTCTTGACGGAGCGGTGCAGGGCATGGTCGAATCGCTTAGCGACCCGTATTCGGTGTATAAGCCGGAAGACGAAGCCGAACCGTACATGGACGCCCTCCAAGGCGCGTTCACCGGCATCGGTGCCGAGTTGAGAATCGAGAACGGAACGGTCGTCGTCGAATCGCCGATCCGGGGATCTCCCGCGGAGAGAGCGGGACTGCAGCCGCGGGACGTGCTGCTGTCCATTAACGGGGAGAGCTTGTACGGCTTGACTCTGAGCGAGGCCGTCACCAAGATCAGAGGGCCGAAGGGAACGAAGGCGAAGCTGAAAGTGCAGCGGGCAGGCAGGTCTGAGCCGCTGGACCTGGAGCTTGTCCGCGATCGGATCGATCCGGAGACGGTAAGCTCGGAGATCGGGGCGGACGGCATCGGACATCTGTTCATCAACCAGTTCACGAACGAGACGTCGGCGCAAGTGGCCGAAGAGCTCGCGGCGATGGAGCGGCAAGGGCTGAAAGTGCTTGTGATCGACGTGCGGAATAACCCCGGAGGTTATCTCCAGTCGGTGGTCGAAGTCGCGGATCAGCTGTTGGAGAAAGGCAAACCGATCGTGCAGTCGGAGTACCGGGACGGGCATCGCAAAGTGGACGTCGCCGAGCACGGGGCCAAGAACGGCAAGCGGTATCCGATGATCGTGCTGATCAACAAAGGCAGCGCCAGCGCCTCGGAAATTTTGGCGGGAGCGCTCCAGCAGTCGGCCGGAGCGCTGCTGGTCGGCGATACGACTTACGGCAAAGGAACCGTCCAGGTGCATTTCAACGGCGAACTGGGCGACGACAGCCTGATCAAGCTGACGGTGTATAAGTGGCTGCTTCCGGACGGAACGTGGATTAACGAAAACGGGATCGAGCCCGACATCCAGGTTGCCCAGCCGGATTACTTCCTGGCGTGGAGGCTGCCGAGAGACCGGGTGCTCAAGCCGGATTCGACCGGCGGGGACGTCGAGAATCTGCAGACGATTTTGTCGGGCGTAGGTTATCCGGCCGATCGTTCGGACGGCTACTACAGCCAGAAAACGAGAGAGGCCGTCGAACGTTTTCAGAAGGACGAATCGCTGCTGCTGACGGGAGAGGTCGATGCGGAGACAGCTCAGCGGCTGGAGGAGAAGCTGTACGCGGCCCTTCAAGACCGCGCGAACGATGCCCAGTGGCAGAGGGCGCTCGCCGAAGCCGCCAAGCTGCTGGAATGATCGAATAACCATAAAACGGCATGCTCCGAGAGCAGGGAGAGAGAAGGATTTTCCCGCCCGCCGTCGAATACCAATTAGGAGGTTGACTCTAGGTCAACTTCCTTTTTCATGATGGGGCGTGTTTAGTCGTAAGAAAGAGGAGAGTCGCGATGGATGATCTTCTGAAGGTGCTTGAGGAAGCGGGACAAGCCGCGATCGGCCTGTTCGCTTTCCCTTATTTCTATATTGCGATTGCGCTCGTATGGTGGCATGCCCGTCATACGGTTACGCTGCAGCGCAGGCTGTATCACGTTCGTCTCTACGGGGCGCCGCGGTTGACGTTTGCGAGAACGGCGGCGGGGCTGGCGGCCGGATTGGCGTTATCCTTGGTCGGAATGGGAGCCGGCGCCGCGCTGAACGGCGAGACGCTGATGTTCGTCTGGATCGGGATGGGCGTGCTGGCGCTGTTTCAGCTGCGGTACGTATGTCTGGCGTACGCCGCGGGCGCGATCGGCTTGCTTCAATACGCGGCGGAATGGACGGGCTTCGGAGTCGCCGAGGGTCCGGCCGCCGAAGCGTTGCGCATGCTCCTCGCGATCGACGTTCCCGCGCTGCTCTTCATAGCCGGGTTTCTCCATATCGCGGAAGGCCTCCTCGTTCGGCTGCAGAGAAAGACGCTTACGATCCCTCTGTTCCTCCAGGGAAAAAGAGGCAAGCCGACGGGCGCTTACGCCATCGCCGGAGTATGGCCGATTCCGCTGCTATGGCTCGTTCCTTCGTCGGACGGCGGGTTCGCTCTGCCTTGGGCGCCTCTGTTCGGCGGCGACGTGGCCGCCTGGAGCTTCCTCGCTTTCCCGGTACTGATCGGCTTCAGCGACCGGACGGCGGCTTACTGGCCGGAACGCAAGGCGAAATTTTCGGGTAATCTGATCATGCTCTACGGGGCGATGATCGCCGGCTTGGCCGTCTGCGTCATCTACTGGCCCTCGGTTGTCGTGATTGCATCGGCGGCGGCATTTCTGCTGCATGAAGGCCTGCTCTGGATCGGCCGAAGCAGGGAGAGAGGCAAGGAGCCTTTGTATTCCCAAGACGGCACGGGCGTAAAGGTGCTGGCCGTGCTCCCCGGTACGCCGGCGGCGGAGCTCGGGCTGCAAGCGGGGGAAGTGATCAAGAAGGTCAACGGGGCCGTCGTGCGCAACAAAGAGGAGCTCCATGCCGCATTGCAGCTTCAATCCGCTTATTGCAAGCTGGAAGTCGTCAATCGGGAGGGCCATGTCAAGTATCTGCAACGGGCGCGTTACCAAGGCGAGCATTACCAGTTAGGGCTTATTCCGGCGCCGGACGACGACGTCGAGTTCGTGGCTTCGCCGCGTTCCGCGTCGATCTGGCAGGGGCTGAGGGAGGCGGGGGCGCGCCGGCTTCGCAATTCTCCGACGATGAGGCATCAGGAGGCCCGCCGCGAAGCGGAGCTGGCCGCCGCGGAACAGGCCGCGGCCGCGCAAGCCGCTGCGGAGGCGTTGGCGCTGGCCGAGAGGAAGAAGGCTGAGGAAGAGGCCGGCCTGCCGCCTCGTGCTTCTCATGCCCGCTTGAAATCTTGACAACCGCCTAAAGGTTAGTGCGTGATCAAAACTGGACTTTTTGAACAACCTCGTTTAGTATTTTGTTAGTGATCATCAGGAATAGGGTCCCTAGGGTTCCACGGCGAGTCGAGCGCCGGTTCGGTCCGAGAGGGAGCGCATCCGCCCTTAGGGGAGGATGGACACGGAGGGATAAAAGCCCGGGAGTATCGATGACGACCCGCGACGCCAGCTTGGCTCGCGACGGTCCTGCGATGCTCCGGGCTTTTTTGTCGTTCGGCAAGGAGCTCGGGCGAAGGCAGGGCACACTACATTCGGAGGTGCATGGAATCATGAATCGTTCTTGGTTGCTGCTGCTTGCGGCGGGGGTATGCGAAGTCGGCTGGGTGGCCGGCTTGAAGCATGCGTCGAATGCGGGGGAGTGGGCGCTGACCGCGTTCGGGATCGTCCTTAGCTTCGCGGGACTGCTGCGGGCGACGAGGGACTTGCCCGTCGGGACGGCTTACGCGGTGTTTACGGGGCTCGGCGCGGCGGGTACGGTGCTGGCCGAATCGTTATTTTTCGGGGCCGAGTGGAATGCGGTCAAATTGCTTCTGGTAGCGGTGCTGATCGTCGGCATCGGCGGCTTGAAGATGACGACGGACGTCAAGCCGAAGGAGGCGAGCGCGTAATGGCATGGTTTGCGCTTGTTCTGGCGGGAATGTTCGAAGTCGTGGGCGTGCTGGCGATGAACCGGCTAAAACAGAAAAAAGACAAGCTGAGCGTACTCCTGCTTGTCTTGGGATTTATCGTCAGCTTCGCTCTGTTGTCCGTAGCGATGAAAACGATCTCGATGGGCACCGCCTACGCGGTGTGGACCGCGATCGGAACGGTCGGCGGGACTCTTGTCGGCATGCTTCTGTACGGAGAGTCCCGCCAGCCGCGGAGAATCTTTTTCCTGGCGCTGGTAGTCGCCGCGGTCGTCGGACTTAAGGCTCTCGGGAACGAATAGCCTCTTCCCCCGTCTCTAGCGTTTGTTGATCCAGTCGGCGATATCCTGGATGACTTGCGATTCCACTTTGCCGTCCGCACTTTTGGCGAAGAAATGGTTAAGTCCCGGATACAGCTTGAAGGATGCTTTATCGTTGTTCTTCAACGTTTCTTTCCACTGTACGTAATCTTTATCCGCGTATACTTGAACGTCGGCTTCGCCTTGCAGCACGAGCACCGGTTTGGTCAGCCTGGCGGCGATTTGATCGGCTCCGCGGCTGTCCATTTCCTTGAAGTAGTAGGCCGGAATGCCGAACAAGGTTTGCGCCTTCGCTTCGTCGTCGGTCAGGCCGGCAAGGCTTTTCGCTTTCTCGACTTCCGCGGCGACGAGCGCTTCGCTGGCCGTCTTGGCCGGGTTGCCTTCCTCCATCGTGGCGATAATCGCCGCGTTCTGATCCGCAATGATTTCCCATAGCGTACGGGGGGAACCGGCAAGAAGGGCGAGTCCGGCAAAGTCTCCTCCGTCGGCGTCGATGCGCGGAGCGAGCATGCCGCCCAGACTGTGGCCGACGATGTAGACGTTCGATGCGTCTATCCGTTCGTCCGCCTTCAGCAGCTTCGCCGCCGCGATCGCATCGTCGACCGTTTCGTCTTTGACGGTGAACGACGCCAGCATGTCGGGAGTGAAGCTTTGACCATGGGCGTAGGTTCTCTTGTCATAGCGCAGGACGGCGATGCCTTGCTCGGCGAGTCCCCATGCGAGATCGCGGAACGGCTTGGCCAGGCCTACCGTTTCGTCCCGGTCGTTCGGACCGGAGCCGTGTACGAGAATGACGGCCGGGAGCGGACCGGAGGCGTTCTTAGGCAGCGTCAGCGTTCCCGGAAGCGGGTATTTCGTGCCTGCCCCGACAACGATTTCTTCTTCGATCAGGCTGTCAGGGGCGGGCGGCTGCTTGGCTGTGAAGATGGAAGCCGTCGAGGTGTCTTCGTGAACGGCCGTGCGCAATCCCAGAGCGCGTTCGAAGAAGGAGAGCGGGACGAACATGCGGTTCGACTTGACGGCCGCATCGGCTCCGAACGCGACGTTGGCTGCGCCACCGATAAGGGCCTGGTTGCTGCCGGGCTTCACGGTTGCCGTTCCGGCAGGGCCGGAGATCGAGGCTTCCTTGGAAGCGGGAAGATATTCAACCTTGAGGCCGAGCGCTTGCGCGGTCTGGCGCAGAGGGAGCATGACGTCTTTGCCGCTCTTGTACGGCTGGGCGTCGGAGAATTGAACCGTCTGTCCGTCGACGTTCAGCTTAAACGTTGCCGCGGCGGATGCCGATAGCGGAATCGCGGATAAGAGCAGGGCGGACGCGGTTGCGATCAGGGCGATCTTTTTCATGGTATACCTCCGTAAGATGGATTGGGGCGTGCGGTTAAGCTTCGGATTTTTTTCTGTAGATCAGATAAGAATAGACGGCGGGCACCAGAGCGCTTAACAGAGCGCTGGAGAGCAGAACGCCGACCGCCCAGCCGGTGGGAATCAGCCAGGACGACAGAAACATCAGGATGCCTCCCATAACCCAAAGACGGCCGGCCAGGCGATGGGTCAAGCGCCAGTTACGCTCGTCCATCAGCGCCCAAGGCGTGCGGATGCCGATAAAAAAGTTGCTGCGAATTTGCCCCATCCGGTTGCCGACGACCATCCACAGCAGTCCCATTCCGCTGAGCACCAGATTAAGCATCGGCAGTTTGTGGCCGACGTTGTCCAGGATCACGAGAAGCAGCGCCGAATGGAGAAAAAGGCTGATCGCCCAGCGCATCAGATAGTAATAATCCTGGAAGCGAGCATAGTTGTTTTTACGCGGATCGACGTAGCGCATGACGGACAGGAGCGCCGGCAGCGCGACCGTGAGCGCGGCGTTCATGAGCCAGAAGCTCCACTTGGCCATCGTGCGGTCGGCTTCTCCGTTGATGTTGTAGTGGGAAGCGACGATGTCGGGAAGCCGGTGGTTGAAAGCCAGGAACAGCGCTATGAAGATCGCGGCGTTCGTCGCGAGCAGAAGCCAGTCTTTTTTCGACCAGACGCCCGTCGTTTTTTCGTTGTTGTTGTCAGCGTGATTCGTCATGGGGATTCTCTCCTTTGGTTCCGATCATGCCGAGAAACCAGCTCATGGCTTCTTGCATCACGGACATATTGATGGAGTAGATGATGCTTTGGCCGTGTCTTTCGTCTTGAACGAGCTGAGCTTGCTTCAGAATGTTCAAGTGATGAGAGATGCTCGGCTTCGAAATGTCGAAATGATCGGCGATGTCGCCTGCGGACAGGTCTTGATCCTTCAACAGTTGCAGTATTTTTCGCCTTGTCGGATCCGACAGCGCCTTGAAGGCGTCGTTCATGGAGCTGATCCCTCCTTCCATGAAGGGGTGAGTATTTGATTTGATATTTAGGTAAATATCTAAATCTTATATTTAGATGATAAGCTAAATATTAAAATGAGTCAATACCCTCTAGCGTCCTCCATCTCAAAAGTCGTCTGCCTGAGTGAAGTGCAGATAGGGGAGGGAGGAGGAATTGGGGGGAACAAAAAAACGCGAAACTCGGCGGTTGAACCGAATTGCGCGTTTAACGGGCGATTGCCCGGGGACGGTAGACGGATTAGGACGAAGCGAATAGTTCCGGGTGGCTGGCGATGAACCAGACGACGGCGCCGGCGATGCCCAGGCAGAACAGCGTGAACAGAGTGATTTTGAAGGCGCTGCGGGGGACGCGGCCGGAGACGGTGCCGGTCTGGCCGTTGACCATATAATAGTATGTCTTCGATTTGTAGACGTAGTTGGCATTCCACACTGGAAGCAGCAGATGCTTGTAGGTGACGTTGTTGTAGGTGGTCCGAATGCGCAGGTTGCGAATTTCGTCGCCGCCGATCACGTTCCGGATCTCCGCTCGGATCGTTCCGTCGGCCACGTTTTGCGCCTTCTCCCAGCCTTCCTCGCGTGTGACGGAATAGCGTTCCGAGATATGACCGCTCAGGTACTCCGGCTTGTAGCCGTGAAGCTCGCCCAGGCGAAAATCTCCCAGCTTCTTCAGCAAATCCGCGTCGTAGTGTCCGGAGGCCGGAATCAGAATGTCGTCGAAGCTTCTGCCGTAATCGCCGCGGGCAGGGTGCCAGACGGTATATCTCTCGGTGGCGGTGTACGTTTCCGTTTTGCCGTTCACGACCCTGGTCTTAGTCACCGTGCGGTAGTGATAGATGCCGACTTCCGCCGAATAGACGGAATACGTATTCGTGTCATAAGTCCAGTAGGGGATGTAGATCCCGTTCAACTGGGAGTCGACATCCGCTTTCTTGAAGTCGCCGGGCATGAAAAAACGTTTCTTCTTCCATCTTGCGAACGATTGGAGCGCTTCGTCCCGCGACACCCGGAACGGGATGACGGATTCCGGCCGGATGCTGCGAACGTTGTCTTGGCTCAGCACTTTGGGGGAGCCGCAGAAGACGCAGGTGGACGTCGTCTGTCCCGCCGGGATCAGCGTTTCTCCGCCGCACGCTTCGCAGCGGATCGCCTGCTGCTGCGTTCCCCAGTCCTGCAGGAGATCCAGGTCCTCGGCCCGACCGTGAAAAGGATGCTCCACCGGCTCGTCGAGCACCTTGTCGATCTGCCGCTCCGCGCCGCAATATTGGCATTTCAGGTTTTGGCTTTCCGCGTCGAAGACCATCGGTCCCGCGCAGCTCGCGCACGGAAAACGAATCGCGGTCGTAGCGTTGCTCATCGGGTACGCCTCCGGCTAAATTTTACTTCCGCATTCGGAACAGAATTTCGCGCTCTCGTTCAGCCGGCTGCCGCATTCGGAGCAAAATTTCTTTCCGCCCGCCGTTTGGCCCTGATCTTGCGCCGCCGAGCCCTGACCCGCAGCTCCCGGCGCGGAACCCTGTCCCGCAGAGGCCGCCGTCCCGGGAGCCGAGCCCGGCTGCTGCTGGCTGTTCATCTGCTGGAACATCTGTCCCATCATCTGTCCCATGGCCATGCCCGCGCCCAGCTCCGCGCCGGTTCCCGCCGCGCTTCCGCCCGGCTTGTTGGCGGCTTCGCGAAGAGCCTCGGCCGTCTGATACTTCATATATTGATCCAGGTTGCCGGCGATGTTCATCGACGATTTGCGGTCGATCATCTGCTCCACTTCCGGCGGCAGCGACAGGTTCTCGATCGTCACGTTCGTCAGCGCGAGGCCGATCGCCGCGAAATTCGGCTGCAGCTTCTCCGCCGCCATCCGCCCGAGCTCGTCGTAGGAGCTGGCCAGATCGAGCACCGGAATTCGCGCTTCGCCGACCAGGTCGCTGATGCCGGATACGACCGCGGCCTTCAGGAAACCGGTGATGCCCGCCGTCGTGAACTCCTTCTTCGTGCCGAATATATCCCGCAGAAACACGACCGGGTCCTGAACGCGGAAGGAGTAGTTGCCGAATCCGCGCATGCGGATCATGCCGAACTCGGGATCGCGCATAATGACCGGGTTCGTGGTGCCCCATTTCTGATCGGTAAACGTCGTCATATTAAGGAAGATGACGTCCGATTTGAACGGAGAGTTGAAGGCGTGTTTCCACGAGTTGAGCGCCGTGAGCACCGGCAGGTTTTGCGTGCTTAACGTATAGGTTCCGGGGCCGAACACGTCGGCGATCTGTCCTTCGTTGACGAAGATCGCGGCCTGGGACTCGCGGACGATGAGCTTGGCGCCCATCTTGATCGCGTTGTCGTAGGCGGGGAAGCGATAGACGAGAATCCCCCGATCGTCGAGCCACTCGATTACTTCGATAAATTGTCCTCTGATGAAATCAAACAATCCCATGCGCCACTCTCCAGTCTGCCGCCGACGGCGGACGGCGAATTGTTAACGATGCGAATCGTTAGCGTCCATAAACGAAGCTCCGCCTGCCTCGGAAGAGAGACGCGAACCGTTTATGCGTATGCCCCTATCGTATCATAAAAAGGCGAACGTCTGCCGCATATTCGTCAAAATCCGCGCCCTGCGGCGGGCCTTCGGACCCTTTTGACGGTGCGCGGGCAAACCGATATAATGGATGGGAACACACATTCTGATGACGGAAAATGACGATCCGAACAGTCTGGCGAATCGGGATGCCCGATCGGGCAAGGCTGCGGATGCGAAAGGGGCAGAGAGCAGATGGCAGAAACGGAATTGCTGAACAAACCGTTTAAGCTGGTATCCGAATACGCGCCTTCCGGCGACCAGCCGGGAGCGATCGGCCAGCTGGCGGAGGGCATACTGGCCGGGAAGAGGCACCAGACGCTGCTCGGGGCGACGGGGACGGGGAAGACGTATACGATCGCCCAGACGATCGCTCAGGTGAACCGTCCGACGCTCGTCATCGCGCACAACAAGACGCTGGCGATGCAGCTGTGCAGCGAGTTCAAGGAATTTTTTCCGGAGAACGCGGTGGAATACTTCGTCAGTTACTATGATTACTATCAGCCCGAGGCGTATATTCCGTCCACCGATACGTATATCGAGAAGGACTCCAGCATCAACGACGAGATCGATAAAATGCGGCACTCCTCCACGGCGGCGCTGTTCGAGAGAAGAGACGTCATTATCGTGGCCAGCGTGTCCTGCATCTACGGCCTCGGTTCCCCGGAGGAGTACCGGGATCTTCGGCTCAGCCTGCGGGTGGGCATGGAGAAGTCGCGCAACGCGATTTTGCACAAGCTGATCGACATCCAGTATACGCGCAACGATCTCAACTTCGTTCGGGGCACGTTCCGCGTGCGCGGCGACGTCATCGAGATTTTTCCCGTTTCCAGAGGCGATTCGGCGATTCGCGTCGAGATGTTCGGCGACGAGATCGAGCGGATTACGGAGATCGACGTGCTGACGGGCGAGATTACGGCCGAGCGGGAGCACGTCGTTATTTTCCCGGGATCCCACTTCGTAACCGGCGAGGAGAAAATGAAGCGCGCGCTGGTGAACATCGAACGGGAGCTGGAGGAACGGCTGGCCGAGTTGAGGGAGCAAGGTAAGCTGCTTGAGGCGCAGCGGCTTGAACAACGCACGCGCTACGATCTGGAGATGATGGCCGAGATGGGCTTCTGCTCCGGCATCGAGAACTACTCCGGACCAATGACGTTCCGCGAACGCGGAGCGACTCCGTATACGCTGATGGACTTCTTCCCGGACGACTTCGTCGTCGTCATCGACGAATCGCACGTGACGCTGCCGCAGGTTCGGGCGATGTACAACGGAGACCAGGCCCGGAAATCGGTGCTCGTCGACCACGGTTTCCGTCTCCCGTCAGCCAAGGACAACCGGCCTCTCCGATTCGAGGAATTCGAACAGAAGGCGAAGCAGCTCGTCTATGTCTCCGCGACGCCGGGTCCTTACGAGCTGGAGCATTGCCCGACCGTCGTCGAGCAGATCATCCGACCGACCGGTCTCATCGACCCCATTATCGAGGTGCGCCCGACGAAGGGACAGATCGACGACCTGCTCGGCGAGATCCGCGACCGGATCGCGAAGGACGAGCGCGTGCTCGTGACAACGCTGACCAAGAAAATGTCCGAGGACTTGACCGATTATATGAAGGAAGTCGGCATCAAGGTCAGCTATTTGCACTCCGACGTCAAGACGCTGGAGCGGATGGCGATTTTGCGCGATTTGCGTCTGGGTACGTACGACGTCGTCGTCGGCATCAACTTGCTTCGGGAAGGCCTCGATTTGCCGGAGGTCAGCCTGGTCGCGATTCTGGACGCCGACAAGGAAGGCTTCCTGCGTTCGGAGCGCTCGCTCATCCAGACGATCGGACGCGCGGCGCGGAACGCGGAAGGCCGGGTGATCATGTACGGCGACAAGATCACCGATTCGATGGAGCGGGCGATCGGCGAGACCGAACGCCGCCGCAAGATTCAGCTCGCCTACAACGAGCAGCACGGCATTACTCCGCAGACGGTCGTCAAGAAGGTGCGCGATCTCATCGAAGCGACGAAAGCGGTGGAGTCGAAGCGTTCGTACCTGACGGGCGCCGAAGATCTGCGCAAGCTGTCGAAGAAGGATCGCGCTTCCGTCATCGAACGCCTGGAGTTCGAGATGAAGGAAGCCGCGAAGAGCTTGCAGTTCGAACGCGCCGCGGAGCTTCGCGACGCTTTGCTCGAGCTGAAGGCGACCATGTAGTTGACGTTGCTTCTGCAATTTCCTTACAAATCTATTTGCAAGGCCGCCCTCAGTCCGGTATAATGTACGGGAACGTACATTCCTATTCGGAGTGCGACTGCGGACGGCCAAGCTGGAAGAGCAGCCCCCGCCTTGTCGCGAAAGGGGCTTTTTCGTTTTGGCTAACGAGAAGATCGTCATCAAGGGCGCGCGCGCCCATAACTTGAAGAATATCGACGTAACGATTCCGCGCGACAAGTTCGTCGTGCTGACCGGGCTGTCCGGCTCGGGCAAGTCCTCGCTCGCCTTCGACACGATCTACGCCGAAGGGCAGCGCAGATACGTCGAGTCTTTGTCCGCCTATGCCCGACAGTTTCTCGGACAGATGGACAAACCCGACGTAGATTCCATCGACGGTCTGTCTCCGGCGATCTCCATCGACCAGAAGACGACGAGCCGCAACCCCCGTTCGACCGTAGGCACGGTCACGGAGATTTACGATTATTTGCGTCTGATGTACGCCAGAGTCGGCAAGCCTCACTGTCCGGACCACGGCATCGAGATTACGTCCCAGACGGTCGAGCAGATGGTCGACCGCATTATGGAATATCCCGAGCGCACGCGCCTGCAGATTCTCGCGCCTATCGTATCGGGCCGCAAGGGCGAGCACACGAAGCTGCTGGCCGACGTTCAGAAGCAGGGGTTCGTGCGCGTTCGCGTGAACGGCGAAATCCGCGACCTCTCCGAGAAGATCGAGCTGGAGAAGAACAAGAAGCATTCGATCGAAGTCGTCGTCGACCGGATCGTCGTCAAGGACGACGTGCAGACGCGGCTTGCGGATTCGCTGGAGATGGCGCTGAAGCTGTCCGGCGGGCAAGTGCTCGTGGACATCATCGACAAGGAAGAGCTGATGTTCAACTCCAATCTCGCTTGCCCCGAGTGCGGCTTCTCGATGGATGAGCTGGCGCCGCGCATGTTCTCCTTCAACTCGCCGTTCGGTGCGTGTCCGGAGTGCGACGGCCTCGGCGTCAAGATGATCGTCGATCCCGATCTGCTCGTTCCCGACCGTTCCAAGAGCATCGAGGACGGCGCTTTCGAGGCGTGGGCGGGCAGCACCTCCAATTACTACCCGCAATTTCTGAGCGCGGTGTGCGCGCACTACGGCATTCCCACCGACGTGCCGGTCGAGCAGCTGCAAGACAAGCACATGCAGATCATTCTGTACGGAACGGGCGGGGAGCGCATTCGCTTCCGCTACGAGAACGAGTTCGGCCATACGCGCGACGCGCAGGTGCCGTTCGAAGGCGTCGTCCACAATCTGGAGCGCAGATACCGGGAGACCGGCTCGGAAGGCATTCGCGAGTTCATCGAGGTGTACATGTCCGCCAAGCCTTGCGGCAAGTGCCGCGGACAGCGCTTGAAGAAGGAAGTGCTCGCCGTTACGGTGGGCGCCCAGAATATCGCGCACGTCACCTCGTTGTCGATCGGCGATGCGCAGCGTTTCTTCTCCGGCCTCGAGCTGACCGAGAAGGAGCTGTCGATCGCCAACCTGATCCTTAAGGAGATTAACAACCGGCTTGGCTTCCTGGTCAACGTCGGTCTCGAATATTTGACGCTCTCTCGCGCGGCCGGCACGCTGTCCGGCGGCGAAGCGCAGCGGATCCGGCTTGCGACGCAGATCGGCTCCAGCCTGATGGGCGTGCTGTACATTCTGGACGAACCGAGCATCGGCCTGCATCAGCGGGACAACGACCGGCTCATCCAGACGCTGAACCATATGCGCGACCTAGGCAATACGCTGATCGTCGTCGAGCATGACGAAGACACGATGATGGCCGCCGACTGGATCATCGACATCGGACCCGGAGCGGGCAAGCACGGGGGACAGGTCATCGCCGAAGGCACGCCGTCGGAAGTGATGGAGAATGAGAGCTCGCTGACCGGCGCTTACTTGAGCGGCCGCAAGTTCATCCCCGTTCCTCTGAACCGCCGCAAGCCGAACGGCAAATGGGTGGAAATCAAGGGCGCGAAGGAGAACAACTTGAAGAACTTGAACGCCAAGTTCCCGCTCGGCGTGTTCACGGCGGTGACCGGCGTATCCGGCTCGGGCAAGTCGACGCTTGTCAACGAGATTCTGTACAAGACGCTGGCTCGCGACTTGAACAAGGCGAAGACGCGTCCTGGTCAATACAAGGAATTCCTCGGACTGGAGCATCTGGACAAGGTCATCGACATCGACCAGTCTCCGATCGGACGGACGCCGCGCTCCAATCCGGCGACGTACACCGGCGTATTCGACGACATCCGCGACGTGTTCGCGATGACGAACGAAGCCAAGGTGAGAGGCTACAAGAAAGGCCGGTTCAGCTTTAACGTCAAGGGCGGTCGCTGCGAAGCGTGCAAGGGCGACGGCATTATCAAGATCGAGATGCACTTCCTGCCGGACGTCTACGTGCCTTGCGAAATCTGCAAAGGCAAGCGATATAACCGCGAGACGCTGGAAGTGAAGTACAAGGGCAAGAACATCGCCGAAGTGTTGGAGATGACGATCGAGGACGCCACGGAGTTTTTCGTCAATCTTCCGCGAATCCACCGCAAGCTGCAGACGCTGATGGACGTCGGCCTCGGCTACATGGATCTCGGCCAGCCGGCGACGACGCTGTCGGGCGGTGAAGCGCAGCGCGTTAAGCTTGCGGCCGAGCTGTACCGCCGCAGCACGGGCAAGACGCTGTACATTCTCGACGAACCGACGACCGGTCTTCACGTCGACGATATCGACCGGCTGCTGCAGGTGCTGCACCGCCTCGTCGATTCCGGAGAGAGCGTGCTCGTCATCGAGCACAATCTCGATGTCATCAAGACGGCGGATTATCTCGTCGATCTCGGACCCGAAGGGGGCAGCGGAGGCGGCACGATTATCGCCACCGGAACGCCGGAGGATGTGGCCAAGGTCGAGAAGTCGTACACGGGCAGATACCTCGGCCCGGTACTGGAACGGGATCGCGCCCGCACGGAAGCGGCCATGTCGAAGGCTTGAGCGAACGTCGGCGTACGGAGCATAAGCGCATAAAGAGAGCAGGCCGAGGGCCTGCTCTTTCTGATGGCGAGCGGGTTCATCCCGCAGCATCGCCGTTTCGCCGGTGCGCGGACCTACTTGTTCAGCTCCGCAAGCATATGATCCAGCATTTCGTCGGTCAAGGCGCCCTGGCTGAACGAGACGAGCGCTCGCAGCGGCATATATCGCATCATCGCTGCCACCATCTCGGAGCCGTCTTCCTGAAGCATGCCGAGGGTGTCGTTGGCCGCGCTCATTTTTATCATCCATTCGCCGACCAGCTCCGCCCGCTTAGGATCGCTCATCAGATCGCCGATTGTCGAATTGCGGGTCGCCTTGATGCGCACCGTTACGGACGACTCTACGCGAACCGTTTCCCGCAGAACGATATCGGCGGACGAACGGCCGACCAGAATGCGGAAGTCTCCGCTTTCCACGTGCCAATCCTTCAGCTCCGTATTGTAGTAGGCGAAGGCGCGCTTACCGAGAACGAAGCTGACCGTTTTTTCTTCTCCCGGCTGCAGCTCTACCTTCTCGAAGCCTTTCAGCTCCTTGTCCGGACGAATGACGCTGCTCTGCACGTCGTTGACGTACAGTTGAACGATCTCTTTGCCGGCGAGGCTTCCCGTATTTTTTACTTTGACGCGGACGGTCAGCGACTCCTGATCGCTAAGCGTTTTTTTATCGACCGTAAGGTCCGTATATTCGAACGTCGTATAGCTGAGCCCGAATCCGAACGGGAACAGGGGGGGCAGCTCCTTCTTATCGTAGTAACGATAGCCGACGAACAGCCCTTCCCTGTATTCGACCCGGTCGCCTTCTCCGGGGAAGTTCAAATAGGAGGGATTGCCGCTTAACCGGACCGGGAACGTCTCCGCGAGCTTGCCGCAAGGGGTGGCGTCCCCGAACAGAAGGTCGGCGATCGCGCCGCCCAGCGCCTGCCCGCCCAAATACGCTTCGAGCACGGCTTTGGCTTGGCCCAGCCATGGCATCTCGACCGGCGATCCGTTGCTCAACACGACGACGAGACGGCTCTGTGCCTTGGCGACTTCGTCGATCAGCTTCAGATGGTTGTCCGGGATCGACAGATGGGTCCGGTCGTACGCCTCCGATTCGTAACGGTCCGGCAAGCCGACGAACAGGATCGCGACGTCGGACCGCGCGGCCGTCTCCACCGCTTCCCGAAGCAGCGCGCCATCGATATCGTCGGTATCCGGCGAATAGCCCTTCGCATAAGAAACCGAGGCTGCGTCCCCGGCGGATCGGCGGATTTCCTCCAGAATGCTGTCCAGCTTCGTCGGGTTGACGTGGGAGCTCCCACCTCCCTGGTATCTCGGTTGCTCGGCGAACGCGCCGATGACCGCAATGCTTCCTTCTTTTTTCAACGGCAGGATGCCGTCTTCGTTTTTGAGCAGCACCATGCTTTCCCGCGCCACTTCCCGAGCCAGCCGGTGGTGAGCCTCCCGGTCGTACGAGGCGTCCTTCTTCCGGTTTTCGACCGCCCTGAAGATGACGTTCAGGATTCGTTCCACCGCTTGATTCAGAGCTTCCTCCGACAGTTCCCCCCGTTTGACGGCCTCGACGATTTTGCGGTCCCCGATTCCGTGGCTCGAAGGCATTTCCAGCTCTAGGCCTGCGGCCAGCCCTGCAACCCGTTCGTTTACCGCGCCCCAGTCGGAGACGACGAAGCCTTCGTGTCCCCATTCGTTCTTCAAAATATCGGTCAGCAGGTACCCGTTCTCCGAAGCGAATGCGCCGTTCACCTGGTTGTAAGCGGACATGACCGTCCAGGGCTGAGCCTGCTTGACCGCTCCTTCGAAGCTCGCCAGGTAGATTTCTCTCAGCGTCCGCTCGTCCACGACCGCGTCGATCGTCATTCTGCGGTGCTCCTGGTTGTTGACGGCGAAATGCTTCAACGAAGTGCCGACGCCTTGGCTCTGCACGCCTTTGATATGACCCGTCGCCATCTCCGAAGAAAGGTACGGATCCTCGGAAAAGTACTCGAAGTTTCTCCCGCACAAGGGTGAACGCTTGATATTCGCTCCGGGGCCGAGCAGCACGGCGACCTCTTCGGCCTGGCATTCTTCTCCGAGCGCAACGCCCACCTTCTCGATCAGCGCGCGGTCCCAGGAGCAGGCCAAGCCTGCCGCGGACGGGAAGCAAGTGGCGGGCACACTGTCGAACAGGCCGACGTGGTCGCTTCCTTCCTTCTGCTTGCGCAATCCGTGGGGACCGTCCGTGACCATGACCGACGGAATGCCGAGCCGCTCCACCGCTTTGGTCCGCCAGAAGTCCAGACCGGAGCAAAGCCCGGCCTTCTCCTCCAGCGTCATCTGCGAGATCAGGGACGCAACGTCTCTTGCCATTTTTATCTCCTCCTTGTTAATCGGTTGGGTAATCGCTTTCATGCGTCTTCCAGCTCATTGTAACGATTTCTTTGACGATTATATGGTATGTATTCTATATTAATTGTACAAAAATAATTACAGGCTTATAGGAATTGGAGGGGGCCGACCATGACGGGACACCGCGTAAATGCAGATGAAGTCGATTATATTTGCAGGCTGATGCACGACAATTTTCATATTCCGATTCGTTTCCGGGACGGAAGCGGAGAGCTCGTCGCCGAGTATCCGTCCGGCCAGCCTGCCCGTCCGGCGGAGAAGGACGAACCGGACGACCTTGCTCCGCCGGAGCTTCCGTACTCCGTTCCCGTGTTAAGCGCGGTCAACAAGCTGGAAAACCGTCTCCTCTTTCGCCTTGGCGCGGCCGATCATCCTCTCGGGGCTGTCATCATGGGTCCTACGGTCAAAAACAAAACGGCGCTGCTGCATGCCGGCGGGCTGCTGTACTATCTCCTTCACGGCAACAAGCTGGACATCTCGGACGTTTACCAAGCCGCCCAAAGCGTCGAACGAACGGCCGTGCCCGCCCAGGACGTCGATCTCGATCTGTCGGACCGCCGCGAGAATTTCGTCTTTCATCACGATCCGATTCTGGAAAAGAGGCTGCTCCAATACGTGAAGGAGGGACGAAAGGAAGAGCTGGCCAGCGGCTTCGATCTGATCCCTAGAGAAAGAGCAGGCGTATTGTCCAAAAGAAGCCGTTTGAGGAACGAGAAAAATTTGGCGATCTGCTTGATTACGCTGGTCACCCGGGCGGCCATCGAAGGCGGCCTCTTCCCGGAAACCGCGTTTACGGTAAGCGACTTGTACATTCAGCATATCGAAGAACTCCAGGAAGTCGAAGAGGTTAGCCGGGTCAGCAACGAGGCGCTGCTGGATTTCGCCGAACGGGTCCGCGGCCAGAGAAACCGACGCTACTCCAAAGCCGTCGCGGCCTGTCAAAACTACATTTTCAACCATCTGTACAAGGAGATTACGCTGACGCAGCTTGCCGCCGCGGCCGGGCTGGCTCCCGGTTATTTGTCGCAATTGTTCAAGAGGGAGACCGGCCTCACCGTCAGCGAATACATTCAGCGCGTAAAGGTCGAGGAGGCCGGGAAGCTGCTGCTCTTTACCGACGATACGCTGCTGGCAATCGGCTCCCGGCTGAATTTCCACGATCAAAGCCACTTCATCAAGGTATTCAAGAAGCATACCGGCTTGACGCCCCGGCAATTCCGCAATCGGCAGCGGGAATGAGCGCGGCAGGTCGACAATAGGCAACAAGGAAGTCGAATACGGAGCATAGGCGAATGCTATAATCGATAATCAATGGTCGGACCCGCCCGAATCTACCCCATGAGGTGCCTGACAATGACGAATCCACTCGGCAGATTAACGCACATCTCATGGAAGTCGCTGCGCATCAAGCTGATCGCGGGAGTTGTGCTGTTGGTCGCTCCGTTAATCGGATTGCTGATTTACTCCAACTTTTATGCCGTAGAGGTCGTCCGCAACCAGGTAGCGGAGTCGAACAAAAATTTAATGTCCATGTACATGGACCAGTTCGACAGAAGTCTGCAGAACGCCGACGATTATTTGCTCGGCTTGATCGGGACCGGCTCCGGGCTCGAGGAGCTGGATTCCGCAACCGACTTCGAGCGGTACAGCGCCGTGCGCAGGCTGTCCGTCAGTGCAACCGGCATGCTCCCTTCTCTTCAGCCGGTGGACGGAATCTTTATCTACTCCGTGTCGCGGGACGAATATATACCGGCCCATAGTTCAAGAACGACCATCGACGAAAGGCAGGCGGTCCGCTCCTACGTGGAAGCGACGACCGCCCGGGGCCTGACGGCCAAGGAACTGTTCCATAGAGGGTGGGATGTCCGGCAGATCGAATCCTCCCACTATTTGATCCGGCTGATGCGTTCCGACTCGGTTTATTTAGGCGCTTGGATGAACATTGACCGCGCGGACATTCCGCTGGATTTCATTCATACGGGCACGGAAGGAGCGGTGCTGTTCGCCGACCTCGACGGCGCGCCGCTGACGAACGAAGAGTTCGTCGGAAGGACGGGCGTGCGCATCGAGGAAGAATTGGGGCATTACTACCTAACGGGAAAAAGAGACCGCTTTCTGGCCGTAGGCGACCGTTCCTCCAAAGGGAGCTTCAGCCTGATCGCCTTTATCCCGGAAGGGAAAATCCTGGAGAAGCTGCCGCAGCTTCAAAGGCTGGTGGCGCTGATTACGCTTGGAGCGATTCCGCTGCTGCCGTTATGCCTGTATTTGCTCCGCAAGGTGCTGCTTGTGCCGCTTAATCGGCTGCTGCAAGCGATGAAGCGGATCGGGGAGGGCAACTTGGACACGCGCATTCCCCAGTTCAGGACCTCCGAGGAGCTGGCTGCCGTCCGGGATACCTTTAACGCCATGATGTCCCAGATCCGGGAGCTGCGGATCAGCGTGTACGAAGAAAAGCTGAGCAAGCAAAAAGCCGAGCTGCAGCATTTGCAGCTTCAGCTCAATCCCCACTTTTTTATTAACTCCCTCAATATGGTGCATATGCTGGCCCGCACGAAGAATAACGCGCTGGCGGAGGAAATATCGCTCTGCCTTGTCCACTATTTTCGCTATATGCTGCGCAGCGATCTTCATTTCGTTACGCTCGGAGAGGAGCTGCTGCATATCCGGAATTACGTCCGCATTCAAGAGCTGAGATACCCGGAAGACTTCCGCTGCGAGCTTCGGGTCCCGGACTTCCTGCTTCGCACGGCAATCCCGCCGCTTCTGCTGCATACATTCGTGGAAAATACGGTCAAGCATGCCCTTACGTTGGACGAGCCGACTCTGCTCTCCGTCGCCGTCGATCTCGAAGCAAGAGAGGACGAGAAAGAGGAGTGGATTCATATCGCGATCCAGGACAACGGCCCCGGATTCAGGCGGGAGGCGCTGGAGGAGATTAACCGAGGGAACCGCGTCGTCGACCAAGAGGGAGAGCATATCGGATTATGGAACGCGAGCCGGCGCTTGCAGCTTCTATACGGTCGGAAGGCTTCGATCCGGTACGGGAACGCGATGCCGCATGGCGCGATAGTGGAGATCAGGCTTCCGCTCAGACCGGCGGCCGGAAACTTGGAGGACTAAACATGCTGCAGGCTTTGATCGTAGACGATGAACGCTGGATGGCCGAATCGGTAAAGACGGGACTCCGCTGGGAGGAGCTGGGCATCGGCGGCGTCCAGTTGGCCTACAACATCCGGCAGGCGAAGGAAACGTTCGAGAAAAGGCCCGTCGATCTGATGATCTGCGACATCGAGATGCCTCAGGGGAGCGGGCTGGAGCTGCTTACTTGGGTGAAGGAGCGTTATCCGCAGACGGAGTGCGTCTTCATGACGTGCCATGCGGATTTCAAATACGCGCAGCAAGCGATGCAGCTCGGCAGCATCGATTATCTGCTGAAGCCGGTTTCGACCGCGGAGCTGGAGAAGGCGGTCATGAAAGCGATACAGAAGATCGGCAAGGAAACGAAGCTGCTCGAGTACAGTCGGCTCGGCCAATTCTGGAACAAGCATCAGCCCTTGCTGGCGGAACGGTTCTGGCTGGACATTATTCGTCATGCCATCGCTCCGAGCCCCGAAGCGATCCGGGCGGCGGCGGCCGAGCGCAATATTCCGTTCGCCCCGCAGATGAAGCTCGTTCCGGTGCTGATCGAGGTCCAGCGGTTTCACAAGGAGCTCAGCCAGAGGGAAGTCCGAATGATCGAGTACGCGTTAAGAAACGGCGCCGAAGAGACGCTGCTGAACGACGGCGGCGGACAGATGGTTGCGCTGGAAGCGCCCAGGCTGCTTCTGGCGATCGCGGCGGCGGACGAATCCGGGAGAATGGGCCCGGGGCCGTTAAGGCAGGCCTCTGAGAAGTACATCCGTGCTTGCAACGAATACTTTTATTGCGATATCTCGTGCTACATCGGGGACGCCGTGTACAGCCACCAATTGTCGGCGGCCGTACAGCAGTTGACGCTGCTGTCCGAGAACAATGTCGCGTTCGCCAATAAAGCGTTTCTGCTGTCCGAGCCCAGGCCGAGCGCGCGCGCGCCGCTGCCGACGATGGACCTGTGGTCCGTCATGCTGACGGAAGGCTCGGCGGACAAGGTGCTTGCGGAGGCGGAACAGTTCCTTCAGCGGTCCGTTGACCGGGAAGGGGTGGACGCCGATGCGCTGAACCGATTCCAGCAAAATTTCATGCAGACGGCATACTACTCGCTTAAGCTGAAAGGCGTTCACGCCCATCAACTGTTCGGCGATCCGGAGTCGGTCAAGCTGGCGGTCCGAGCCTCGGGCAGCGTCGTGGACATGATCGCGTGGGTTCGGCATTTGGTCGCCAAGGCGGTGTCGTATGCAGGCAAGGCCGAGCAGTCGCGGTCGATCGTGGACAAGGTCAAAATGTACATTTCCCGTCATCTTGAAGCCGAAGATCTGTCGCGCGAAGAATTGGCGAACCAGGTCTACTTGAACCCGGATTACTTGGATCGTCTGTTCAAGAAGGAGGCCGGCATGTCGGTAACCGATTATGTCGTGCGGGAGCGAATGCAGCTGGCCCGGGAGCTGCTCGCCAAGACGAACATGCCGATCGCAGCGATCGCCGGCAAGGCCGGATATGCGAATATTTCGCATTTCTCCAGAAGATTCAAGAAGCTCGTCGGCATAGGTCCGTACGACTATCGGCGGCAGTCCGAAGGTCGAAAATAGGCAAAGAACGGGTCGATAACGGAGCGGATGCGGATCCCGGCGTCCCTTACAATGAAGTCAGATCGAATCCGGAGCGATCGCAAACATTCCTAGGTGCTGGAGGCTGACGATGAAGAAAAAAACGGGTTGGGTCGGGGCGTTGCTGGCGCTCATGCTGCTCGTATCCGCATGCGGCGGAAACGGGAATTCGGGCGGCGCGAATTCGGGGAACGGAGAAGCCGCGGGGAGTCCGACCGTGCAAGCAGGCGAAGAGCCTTACGAGCTAGTGGTCGCCTTCTTTGTTTTGGGCGAGGTCCCCGGGGATTTGCCAATGGTACAGGAAGAGATCAACAAGATCAGCAAGGCCAAGATCAACACGACGGTCAAGCTGCTGCCGATCAATATCGGCGCCTGGAAAAATCAGATGAATCTGATGATGACAAGCGGGGAGAAGCTGGATCTGATCGTTGTCAATGAGTACAGCAACGACGTGACCAAAGGACGCCTGCAGCCGATCAACGACTTGCTGGAGAAGCACGGTCAGGGGATTCTCGAGGCGCTTGGCCCGGACTATTACAATGCGACCAAAATAAAAGGACAAAGCTACGCCGTGCCGAGCATCCGCGATCTGGCTGCGGATTATGGTCTGGTCATGCGCAAGGATTTGATAGACAAATATCGGATCGACGTCAGCCAGGTGCAAACGCTCGAGGATCTGGAGATGGTTTTCAAGGCAATCAAGGATAACGAACCGAACCTGGTACCGATTACGAATAAAACCAACGATTCCGTGCTTGGCACGTTCAGTACAAGGGATTCGCTTGGAGATAATTTCGGCGTGCTGCTGAACAACGGCCAGGACGATCTGAAGGTCGTCAACTGGTTTGCCACCGAGGAATACGCCAACCAATTGCGAACGGTCCGGAAATGGTACGAAGCCGGATATGTCCTGAAGGATGCCGTGCAAAATCAGGAGTCGGACGTGGCGATGATCAAGGCGGGCAAGGCGGCTTCCTTTCTCGGCCACCAGAAGCCCGGCTACGAGGCGCAGCAGAGCCGCGCGACCGGCATGGAGATGGTCGCGATCAAACTCGCCCCGGCAGTGGCCAAGACGAGTACGGTTTCCACGATCATGTGGGGAGTGCCGAGCGGCGCCGAGAAGCCGGAGCGTTCGATGCAATTTCTCAACCTGATGTATACCGATAAAGATATCATTAATCTATTGGATTGGGGCATTGAAGGCAAGCATTACGTGAAGACCGATAACGGGCTGATCGATTACCCGGAAGGGGTTAACGCGCAATCGACGGGTTACGGCCTGAACATGGGGTGGATGTTCGGAAACCAGTTCCTCTCCCATGTGTGGAAGAGCGACGATCCTGACGTATGGAAGGCGATGGACGAGTTTAATCGGAACGCCGTCAAATCGAAGGCGCTAGGCTTTAATTGGGACCCGACTCCGGTTAAAGCGGAGGTGACGGCGGTCTACAATGTCGTCGACCAATATAGAAGAGGGCTGGAGAGCGGCATTCTCGATCCGGACAAGGAGCTGCCCGCGTTCCTCGGAAAGCTGCAAAGCGCAGGCATCGACAAAATTATAGCCGAGAAGCAGAGGCAATTGGATGAGTGGGCGCAAACCCAAGAATAACCAGGGCAAGCAATCCAATCGGCGAATAGGGTGGATTGGATTGCTTTTTAATACCAAGAAGAGGGAGTAGCAGCGATGGAACAGACAGCGGATAAGGTACGCGTTCGGCCGCGACCGCGCGGAGCGGCAGGGGCAGGCGCGCGGTGGAGCAAGACAAAGAAATTTTGGCCGCTATACTTGCTGATGCTGCCCGGCGTGCTCTACATGCTGATCAACAATTACTTGCCGATGTTCGGCATTATCATCGCGTTTAAGGACATTAATTTTGCGAAGGGCATTTTCGGAAGCGATTGGGTAGGTTGGAGGAACTTCGAGTATTTGTTCAAAACAGAAGACGCCTACATTATTACTCGGAATACGCTTCTCTACAACGGGGCGTTTATCGTCACCCATACCGTTCTGGCTATCGCCTTCGCGATCCTGCTGAACGAAATCCGGAGAAAATGGTTTGCCCGCTTGTATCAGAGCATTATTTTGGTGCCGTATCTGATGTCGATGGTTATTGTCAGCTATCTCGTTTACGCGCTGCTAAGCATGGAAACCGGGTTCTTGAACAAGACGATTCTGCCGCTTTTCGGAATCGAGAGCATCTCCTGGTATACGGAGACGAAGTATTGGCCGGCCATCCTGACGATCGTTCACAATTGGAAGGGCATCGGCTTCCTCTGCGTCATCTATCTCGCTTCGATTATCGGCATCGATCCGGAATATTATGAAGCCGCCACTTTGGACGGAGCGTCGAAGAGACAGCAGATCTTTTCGATTACGATTCCGCTGATCGCGCCTGTCGTCATCTTCATGACGCTGCTGGCGATCGGCCGGATCTTCTACTCCGACTTCGGCCTGTTCTACCAGGTGCCGATGAACTCAGGGCCGCTCCTTGAAGTGACGAACGTTATCGATACGTACGTATACCGCGGACTGATCTTTCTGGGCGATCTCGGCATGTCTTCGGCGGCGGGGGCTTACCAGTCGCTCGTCGGATTCGTGCTCGTCATCTTGTCCAACTACGTGGTCCGCAGAGTCAGCAAGGAGAACGCCTTATTCTAGCATAAGGGAGCTTAGGGTATGACCTCCGACAACAAGAAAATGCAGTGGATCGCGCATGCGGCGCTGACGGCTTTCTCGATTGCCTGCGCCGTTCCGTTCCTGCTGCTCATCCTGTCTTCCGTATCGAGCGAGCAAGCCATCTTGAAGCATGGCTACTCCTTTTTTCCGAAGGAATTCAGCTTGAGCGCCTATCACTATTTATGGGACAATTGGCGGAGCCTTGGCAGGGCGTACGGAATTACCGTGCTGATCACGATCGTGGGAACGACCGTCAGTCTCGCCATGACCTCGATGCTGGCTTACCCGATCTCGAGGCGGGATTTGCCTTGGCGGAACTTCTGGGCCTTCTTCGTCTTCTTCACGCTGCTGTTTAACGGCGGACTGGTGCCTGCCTACCTGATTTACACGAAATTATTCGTGATCAAAAATACGATCTGGGCGCTGATCGTTCCTGGGCTGCTGATGAACGGGTTCAACGTACTGCTCGTCAGAACTTTTTTCATCACCTCTGTCCCTCCCGCGCTGATCGAGGCGGCGAATATCGACGGCTGCGGGGAGGTCAAGGCGTTCTACAAAATCGTGCTGCCGCTGTCGCTGCCCATCATGGCCACGATCGGCCTGCTGCAGTCCATTCTGTACTGGAACGACTGGTTTAACGGGATGACCTATGTGACCGATTCGAAGCTGTTCAGTATTCAGAACATTCTGAACCGAATGATTACCGAAATCCAGTTTCTGAGCTCCGATCCGAATATGTCCACGTCGGCCAGCGAGACGATCGCCCAACTGCCGAGCGCGACGGTCCGCATGGCGATCGCCGTCGTCGGCGTGCTGCCGATCCTGGTCGCCTATCCGTTCTTCCAGAAATATTTCGTCAAGGGAATTACGATCGGCGCAGTCAAATAACGAACCGAAAGGATGAGCGCGAATGCAAACGCCGACCGGCAGGCCCAACATCTTGTGGATTTCCCTGGAGGATACGAGCCCGAGATTCGGCTGCTACGGAGATTCCTTGGCCCGTACGCCCCATATCGACCGCTTGGCGGCGGAAGGGACGAGGTACTCCAACGCCTTCGCCGTGGCGGGGGTGTGCTCCCCGAGCCGCTCGGCCGTCATCACAGGAATGTATCCGACGTCGATCGGAACGCATCATATGCGCACGGAGCATACGAATCCGCATACCCCGGAGCTGCCGACTCCGTACTTAGCCGTACCGCCGCCTCATGTCAAGGCGTTCACGGAGTATTTGCGCGCCGAGGGTTATTTCTGCACGAACAATTGGAAGACGGACTATCAATTCGCGTCTCCGCTGACGGCCTGGGACGAGGACGGGGTGGACGCTCACTGGCGTCGCCGCGGAGACCCGGAGCAGCCCTTCTTTGCCGTATTCAACCATATGTTGACGCATGAGAGCGGCATGTGGGGGGACCTGGTCCGCAAATGGGTCGATCCGGCTTCCGCGGCAGAACCGCGTCCGCTCGAGACCGATCCGGGCAAGGTAAAAGTGCCGCCCTATTTGCCCGATACGCCGAAATCGCGAGAAGCGCTGGCCAGATATTACGATCTGATCGCAGAGGCGGACGATTATGTCGGACGGCTTCTCCGGCAGCTGGAAGAGGACGGATTGGCCGACAATACGATCGTGTTTCTGTGGAGCGACCACGGCGAAGGGCTTCCGCGCGCCAAACGCTGGCCTTACGACGCCGGAATCCGCGTGCCTCTTATCGTTCGCTGGCCGGGCAGATTGGAGCCGGGGACGGTCAACGACCGACTGGTCAGCCTCATCGATCTCGGCCCTACGGCGCTGTCGTTGGCGGGAGCTCCGGTTCCGCGCCATCTGGCCGGGAAGCCGTTTCTGGGATCGGACGAGCGGACGAGGGACTACGTCTACGCGACGAGGGACCGGTATGACGAGGCTTACGACAAGGTGCGCGCGGTGCGCGACAAGCGGTTTAAATATATTCGCAACGACTACCCGAATCAGCCTTATCTGCAATGGATTCCGTTCAGCCATCAGCATCAGATGTTCCGGGAGCTGTGGAGATTGGAACTGGCAGGCGAGCTTAAGGACGAGCAGCGGCTGCTGCTGCGGCGGACTCGTCCTGCGGAAGAGCTATACGACTGCGATCACGATCCGTACGAAACGCGGAATCTGGCCGCCGATCCCGCATATCTCGAGACGCTGGAGCGGCTTCGCGGCGAATTGGACGCATGGTGCCGGCATTACGACGTATGGGGCGACGTTCCGGAGGATCAGATGGTAGCGAGAATGTGGCCCGGGGGCGTTCAACCTCAAGCGGCGGCGCCGATTTTCGTGCCGATCAACGGCGCTTTGCCCGGAGTCGAGCCTTCCGCTCGGGGCGAGTATGAAGAGCCGACGGCGATTATGCTGCACACCGCGACGCAAGGGGCTTCCATCGCCTATACGACGGAGGAAGGCGAGATACCGCGCTGGCAGCTGTATACGGGCCCGATTCTATTGAGCGGAGGCAGAGTCTCTATCCGGGCCAAAGCTGTCCGAATCGGATACAAGGACAGCGAGGAAGCTTCGGCCGCCTATACCGTGAAGATCGGGGCTGCGGAAGCGTAGCATGGAAAAACGGGCTGCGGCCCGCCGTTCCGGTAGGAACGGGCGGTCGCAGCCCTTTTTGCCTAGGACTGGGCGGAAGGGTTGATCAACGCGATTAGCTGCTTCTGCAGCTTGACGATGTTTTGCTGTTTCTCGAGAATTTGCCGCTTCTGCTTCAGAATTTCTTCCATATCGGTTTTGGCGGCGGCCCATTGCTTCTTCTCGGCATGCTCATGGAAGCTGTCCCACGATTCGTGCTTGCGATCGCGCATGTCGCGGATCGCGTCCTTGGAGGCCCTCATTTTTTCGACCAGCTGCTTGGCAGGCTTCTTAAGCGAATTCCGCTTCTCCGTCGTCAGAGTCTTGCTGGCTTCCCTGATTTGCTGATTTTGCGATTTCATCTGCTGGAACAAGCTTCTCTGCTCCGTACGAATCTGATCGAGCTGCGTCTTCAACGCTTGAATATCGGCAGGCAGGGCGCTCCAATCGACGTTCGGCCTGGCCGGGTGTTGTTCATGGCGGTGATGTTCGCCGGGATTGGCGGAAGCGAGCGCCGGGACGGCAACGGCCAGCGCGGTAAGCGTCAGCAAAGCATACAGGAAACGTTTCATCTCGTGTTCCTCCCATTTCGTGGATTCTCCACTAGTATGGTCAAAACGCCGCTTTCCATTCTATGGAACGTTGACATTCCGTTATCCTTTCGAAGCCGGATTTTCTTGACTAGCCTCGAACGCAATCAGACTGATCGTGTGACCTGCGCGCTCGGACAGTTTCTGCTCCATGCTGCGAACTTCTTCAAGCTCTTCCGGCTCCAGATCGGCGATCGTAAAATTCGGCTGCGGCATGCGATAACCTCCCGTTTTTTTTGAATGTAGTATGAGACAACGAAATGGGTTTCACTCGTCTATCCGGGAATACGAACCGGTTATTTTACGAATACTAACGGCAACTCCGGACGGACGAATCCGGGGGCCGGAATGTGTGACAAACTTGTTACGACGCCAACTTCGGACTTGCAACGGAGACGTTCAGAGGCTAACATAGATAAAGATGGGTTCATTAGGTCAGATAAAGGAGGTCCCCTTTATGTTTCTAGCCGAAGCGGCAACGGAAGCTGTGGAGAGCACATACTCGCATTTCGACATTTTCATGCTGATTTTCACGGTTCTCATTGCAATCGGTTTAGTGCGTCTGCTGATGCAGAGGCCTCGTAAAAACTTGTTGGCAATCGGATTTGCCGCAGTCTGTCTTCTCGTATTCCTGGCGGCGGATTTCAAAATGATCAGCGGCTGGTAGTTCAAATACGACTATACATAAACAAGCCTGAGCGATGTCTCGGGCTTGTTTTTTTGTCGAATACTGGACGGGCTTGAAAAAAAACCTCGAGGAACCGGCGGTGGAGTTCGGAGGTACCGGAGTGTCGGTCGGAGTGATTTATTCGGAGGAAAGCTCCTTCACGGTCGGCGAGCTCTCGTCGGGTATCGACGAATATTATAGAGTCAAAGCCGCGCAATCGTCCAAATACCGGATCGTCGAAAATACGACCGTTCAATTCGCCGGCTACACCGCGAGGAAAGTCGTTATCGAGGATACGACCGTCGGCAAGGACTCTTCTCCACACAGAGTCACGAACTATTACGTGTTGAAGGGCGATAAGCTCTACAACG
The DNA here is from genome assembly GCF_041641335.1 of Cohnella sp. Taxonomy (NCBI): domain Bacteria; kingdom Bacillati; phylum Bacillota; class Bacilli; order Caryophanales; family Paenibacillaceae; genus Cohnella; species Cohnella sp. The sequence continues at coordinate 103,890 of NZ_JBEPYQ010000004.1, forward strand.
TGTGGGGTTACTGCGCCCTGGCCAATGCCAGCGATTTTAACGTGAACATCATGGAGAAAGCGTTAAGCTCGTTCGAGTTTACTCGTTAATCGAAGCGCCGATCGCTAGAGGCTGTTCCGCTTCATTCCAAGACGATGCGGGGCGGCCTCTTCGCCGCGTCGGGAAGATGGAAACCCAATCTCCTTGACCTGTCCCGCCTTAAGCGCAATAATGAGAACAGCGAATGCCGCTTGACAGAAGCGGTTTGGAGGTTAGGATTACATGAAGGACAAAGCCGCCCTGCGGCGTGAAGATATCGAATTGCTGGCCCCGGCCGGCGACTGGGAATGCATGCGAGCCGCGGTGGCCAATGGGGCCGACGCGGTGTTCTTCGGCGTGGAGAAGTTCAACGCTCGGGCTCGCGCCCACAACTTCCAGACGAACGAGCTGCCGGAAATTATGGCGTTCCTGCACAAGTACGGCGTGAAAGGTTTTCTTACCTTTAATATTCTCGTGTTCGAGGACGAGCTGCCGGAAGCGCGCAAGCTGATCGAAGCGTGTATCGACGCCGGAGTGGACGCGGTGATCGTTCAGGACCTGGGGCTGGTGAAAATGATACGCGAAATTTCTCCGGATTTTCCGATTCACGGTTCCACGCAGATGACGATTACTTCCCCGGAGGCGGTCGAATTTACGAAGCCGTTCGGAATGGAGCGGGTCGTGCTCGGACGGGAGAACAACCTGAAGCAGATTCGGAAGATCGGCGAGCAGGCGAAGCTGCCGATGGAAGTTTTCGTGCACGGCGCTTTATGCGTTTCCTACTCCGGACAATGCCTCACGTCCGAAGTGTGGGGCGGCCGTTCCGCGAATCGGGGCGAATGCGCGCAAGCTTGCCGTCTGCCTTACGATCTGATGGTCGACGGCGTGCAGCAGCCTATGGGAGACATCGCGTATTTGCTGTCACCTAAAGATTTGGCGGCGATCGACATCGTGCCGGAGCTGATCGAAGCGGGCGTTGAGTCATTCAAGATCGAAGGACGCTTAAAGAGCCCCGAATACGTCGCGAACGTGGTCAGCAAGTACAATAAGGAAATCGACAAGTATTTCGAAGGGGACGAGACCGGACCTTCGAAGGAGGAAGTGCGGGAGCTGCAGCAGAGCTTCTCGCGCGGCTTCACGCACGGCTTCCTGGAAGGGACGAATAACAAGCAGCTCGTCGAAGGAACGTTCCCGAAGAGCCGCGGCGTGTATTTGGGCAAGGTGGAGAAAATTTTGCGCGACGCGGTCGTCTGCAAGCTAGAGGCTCCGCTGAAGCGCGGCGACGGCATCGTCTTCGATGCGGGCGATCCGACGAAGAAGGAAGAGGGCGGACGCGTCTACGACGTGCGGGTGTCGGGAGCCAAGCTGGAGGGAGAAGCGGCTGAAGGGCTGCGGATCGAGATCGTGCCGGGTCGCAACGACATCGACTTGAACCGGGTGCACGAAGGCGACCGGATCTGGAAGACGAGCGATCCTGCGCTGGACAGACGCCTCCGCGCCAGCTTCGAGACCGAGAAGCCGTATCGCACGTTCCCGCTGGCCGTATCCGTATTCGGCCAGGAGGGCGTGCCGCTGCGCACGATCTGGACTGACGTTCGTAAAGGAACGACGGTGGCCGTGGAGTCGGAGATGCCGCTGGAGCGCGCGGAGAAGCGGCCGCTCGGCCATGAGGTGTTGAGCGAGCAGCTCGGCCGTCTCGGCGGAACGCTGTACCGGCTCGATCAGCTGGAAGTCGGGCTGAAGGGCGACGTCATCGTGCCGAAGAGCGAGCTGAACCGCATGCGGCGCGAGGCCGTCGAGCAGCTGGAGGCGATGCGGGAGCTGCCGCCGAAGTACATCAAGCGGCAGATCGACGAGTTCGCCGACGCGTTCGATTCCGATGCGGCGGACGTAAGCGTTCAGCCGAGCGAAGTGAAGCTGACCGCGCTGTGCCGGACGCTGGAGCAGGTGAAGGCGGTCGCGAAGACGGAAGTCGAGTTCATCTATGCCGACTTCGAGTTCATCAAGCAGTTCCCGGACGCGATTCAAGTGTGCCGCGAAGCCGGCAAGCGGATCGCGCTCGCCACTCCGCGCATCCATATGCCGGGAGAGAACGGCTATCATCGCAACATTCTAAATCTGAAGCCGGATGCGGTGCTCGTTCGCAATACGGGGGCTTTGTACTACTATTTGAAAGAGCGGATGGAGAAGCCGAACGAGACTCATCCGCTGCTGATCGGGGACTTCTCGTTGAACGTGGCGAACCACAAGACGGTGAACCTTTTCCGCGAAGCGGGCCTCGATTGGGTGACGCCTTCCTACGACCTGAACATTCAACAGATGGTCGACATGCTGCGCCGCGCGGATACGTCCCGTCTGGAGATGGTCATCCACCAGCACATGCCGATGTTCCATACCGAGCATTGCGTCTACTGCACGTTCATGAGCGAAGGCACGAACTACACGAACTGCGGTCGTCCTTGCGAGGAGAAGCGGGCGTCGCTGCAGGACCGGATCGGCATGTCCCACCCCGTCCGCGTCGACGAAGGCTGCCGCAATACGGTGTACAACGCGATCGAGCAGTCCGGCTCGGAATACTTGGATCTGTTCATGGAGCTCGGCGTACGCTCCTTCCGCGTAGAGTTTCTCGAGGAGAGCGCCGACAAGGTGCATGAGGTGCTCACCCTCTACCGCGCCGCCATCGACGGTCGCATCTCCGGCTCCGAAGTGTGGCGCAAGCTTAAAGCGATTAACCAGCTTGGCGTTACCCGCGGTCAGTTGGTGAAGTAAACGGAAAGATCCCCGTCGCTGCCGCAGGCGCAGATGACGGGGATTTTCTTTTTGCTTATCATTGTATCGGGAGATCATCACGGCAAAGGGGGGGCGAGAGCTTTGTTCAAGCTGATCATTGTAGACGATTTCAAAATCGAGAGAGAGAATGTCAAAGATATTATCATCGAATCGGGATTGGAGCTTGAAGTTTGCGGGGAGTACGCCAACGGCAAAGACGCGCTTCTCGCGTTGGAACGGGATATGCCGGATTTCATTATTACGGATATTGAAATGCCGTTCATGGACGGACTGACCTTCGGCGAGAAGGTCAGGGAACGCTACCCGCAAATCAAAGTGATCTTGTTCAGCTTCCATAGCAAGTTCGAATATGCGAAGAAAGCGATCGATCTGGAAGCGTATGCGTATATTCTGAAACCGATCGTTGATGAAGAGCTGGTCGGAAAGTTTCGCGAGCTGATCGAGCAGCGAAAGGCCGAGCTGCAACAGCGCCAGGAAGAGGAAGAGTTGAAGAAGCTGCTGGAGGCGAGCAAGCCGTTGCTTGTAGACAGCTTTAAGCGCAGCCTGTTTATGGGAATGGATAAGGACGCCGAAGAAATCGGGCAGCAATTCGATTATTTAAGGCTCGACAAGCCGGGAGAGCGGCTTATCGTTCTGGCGGTCGAAGTGGACGATTACGAACAAGCGATGGCGGGGAAAAGCCGTGAAGAGAAGGAGATGCATGCGCTTCGCATTTCGAGAATATTGGACAGGCAGTCGGGAGGGAGCGGGTTCCTCTGGTCGCGCACGGACGAACAGCTCTGGGCGCTGCTCGTCAGCGGCGATGTCGGCTGCGAAGAAACGTTAAAGACGACTGCCTACAGCATATCGGCCGCGCTAATCGCGTCGCTGAAGGAAAGCGGGATAAGCGTTTCTGTCGGCATCAGTTCGGTTGCGAGACGCCTTGATCGGTTATCCGGGATGTACGAGCAAGCGATCCATTCGCTAGAATACAAATTTAGGCTAGGCAAGGGCCAAATGATTCGCTGCGAGGACATTTCGGACGGACCCGGCAGCTACACCATCCCCTACAGCGAAACCCAGAACGAGCTCGCTGCTATTTTTCATACCAGAGACCGGGGGAGAGCCGAGGAATTCGTAGACGGCATGTTTGGCAGAATCGAAGCTTTCGCGTCCAAAAGCGAAACGAAAAACATGTGCTTTACCGTCGTCCTATATACACATCTAGTGTTAAACAGCATGAACATCCATCTGGATTCCATTTACGGCAAGGATCAGCTGTTGTGGGAGAAGCTGATGCAGATCGAGACGATCGCCGACGTAAAGATATGGCTGAAAAATACTCTCTTTACGATCATCGCTTATATGGAGAGCAGCCATGGTCATCAGTACGGCAGAATGATCGAAGAAGCGATCAAGTTCATCAGGCAAAATTTTCGAGGCAAAATTACGGTGAAGTCGATTGCCGACGAGCTCATGTACAGCGCGAATTATCTGAATAATGTCTTTAAGCAGAAAACCGGGGAGACGATTCTGGAGCATATTACGAAGGTCAGGATAGAAGAAGCGAAACGGATGATCGCGATCGATCCGGGCATGAAAACGTATGAGCTCGCAGAAGCGGTCGGCTATAACGACGAGTCGTATTTCCGCAGCATCTTCAAGCAGTATACCGGACTAACTCCGAGAGAATACAAAGACAGTCTCTAAGGACGGGATACCGAGAGGAGCGCGCCGGATGACAGGACTTTTATCGCTATTCAGAGACCTTAGCTTAAAGAGAAAGCTGATTCTCATTTTCACGCCTTTCGTTACGCTTGCGATCCTGACGATCGGGCTGTTCACTTACAACATCTCCATTCAGAAGCTGGAAGAGAACAAGGAGCATTTGATTTGGCAGAATCTGGTGCAGACGAACAAGCTGATCGACTTCAACCTGGAAGTCTTTTTGCGCAAATGCGAAATGATTTTCTCCAGCACGACTATCCAAGAGGCGATTGGCAAGGACTACGGGCAGGAGGACGGCAAAGAGATTTACAATGCCTATCATAATGCGTTATATAAAACGATCGAGCCGGTGATCCAGGACCTGGTTTACCCGAATCTGACGTTAAAGCCGTCTCCAAGAGGAACGGGAACGGATATGATCAAGGTAGAAATCTACTCCAACAATCCGTCGTTTCCCAAGGACGGGCAGCTCATTAAAGATTACGGGCAAATCGAGGGAGAAGGCTGGGTGGAAGAAATGCTGTCCAATTCGACCAGACTGTATTATCGCAGCCTGTTCAACGAGGACGGCACCGACTATATTTCAATCAACAGGGTATTGACGGATTTTCGGAATTTGCGCCAGCTCGGCGTCCTGTCGATTAAAATACCGATCGTCAGACTGGCGTATTTGATGGAGCAGGACAATGCCAACGCCAATCTGAGCCTATACTTGCTGGACAGCCAAGGAAGCGTCGTTTCCAAGAAGGCGGACGCCGCGTACGCTTTCGGCGATCGGGACATTCGGGCGATGCTGGAGCTGACCGATAGGAACAACGGTGCCAAGGTGTTGGATTACGAAATGAACAATAAAAAGTACATTTACGCCTATGCTCCGTCCGAGCTGAGCGGCTGGAACATGTTGGCCGTATACCCGATAGATGAAATCTACAAGGAGCTGTCGCCGATCAAATCGGCGGTCGCGATCACGCTGATCGTCGGAATCGCCGTATCCATTCTGCTTACCTTCGCCATCTCGGTGCTGACGACGAGAAGACTGGAGAAGATCAAGCGCAAGATGGACTTCGTCAAGCAGGATCGAAACATCGTTTTAAGCGAATTAAAAGGGAACGACGAAATCGGCCGGCTGGACAGAAGCTTCAATGAAATGATCCATAAGATCAACCGCCTGGTCGAGCAAGAGAAGGAGCTGCAGGACCAGAAGTCGAGCTTGCAGGTCGAGCTGCTGCAATCGCAGATCAATCCTCATTTGCTTTACAACACCCTTGCGGCCATCAAGTGGCGATCCAAGAAAGAGGGAGTTGCCGATGTCAGCCTTGTGGCGGACAAGCTGATTCGCTTTTTCAAGTATTTCTTGAACAAAGGAGCGGTGATGTCCAGCTTGGCCAACGAGCTTGATATGATCGGACAATATCTCGATATTCTTCGTTTCACCTACGAGTTGGAGCTTGACGTCAAGATGAATGTGGACGAGGCAGTTTATTCCTGTCACTCACTCAATTTGATCCTGCAGCCCGTCGTGGAGAATGCGGTCATTCACGGTATCAGGCCGTTGGATCGTCCTGGGCATCTGCAGATCGAGGGAAGCATTCGGGACGGATCTCTCTATTTTATCGTGAAAGATAACGGAGTTGGAATGGATTCGACAACGGTGGACAATCTGAACGACGGCGTATACGAGCATGCTTCCGGGGGCTACGGCATTCGAAACGTAAAACGAAGAATCAAGCTGTACTTCGGCGAACCCTACGATATTCATTTGCGCAGTGCTCCGAATCAGGGGACCGAGGCAACGCTTGTGCTTCCGGCGCTGCTGCCCGATCGCCCAATCTAATCCATGAATCTCCACCTCTTGCCAAGGGGTGGTTTTTTTTGTCGGTTAGCCTGTGGATCGCAGCGGAAAAAGGTGAATCGTCATCTATTGAATCGACTGCGAAAATGATAGTTTTAATCACATAACCAATAAAGAGAGAAGGAGAGAAATGCGAATGACGGATCGGGAGGTTATGAAAGCGCATGCTTAGCCGGATTTGGTCGCAAAGAATGCTGTTGCTGTTCCTGCTTCCGGGAGCTGCGGCTTTAATCGTGTTCAACTATATTCCGATGGCCGGAATTCTGATCGCCTTTCAGGATTACAAGCCGCAAAATGGTTTTTTCGGCAGTGTATTTATCGGTTTCCAGCATTTTCGAACGTTCTTGGACGACCCGGCTTTTCGCTCCGCGCTCCAGAACACGCTGGGAATCGGATTCCTGTCGCTGCTCTTTGCCTTTCCCGCGCCCATTCTATTGGCGCTGATGATTGACAGCGTCAGAAGCAAAAGCTTCAAGCGGATCACGCAGACGATCACGTATATGCCCCATTTCCTGTCCTGGGTCATCATTGCGGGATTGGTCTACAGAATGCTGGCGGAAGACGGTGTCGTCAACGCGCTGATCGAATTCTTCGGGCTGTCTCCGATTTCGTTCATGAGATCGCCGGAGCTGTACTGGCTCATCTTTATCGTCGTCTCGATTCTGAAGGAGGTCGGTTGGGGCTCCATCATTTACCTTGCTGCGATCTCCTCGATCGATCCGGAACTATACAACGCGGCATCAATAGACGGAGCCGGCCCATGGAAGAAGCTGGTGTACATTACGCTTCCGGGAATCGCTCCCGCCATCGCGCTGATGTTCGTGCTGAACCTCGGCACAATCGTTAATGTCGGTTTCGATGCCGCATTTAATCTGATGAATCCGCTCGTCATGTCGACGGCCGATGTCGTCGATACGTACGTGTACCGAACGGGGATATTGCTTGGCAGGTTTTCATACTCGACGGCAGTGGGGCTGTGCCAGTCGGTCATCTCCTTCATTTTGTTCTTCGTCGGACTGAAAGTCGCGAAGAAATACTTTAATTACTCCATCATCTAATCGTCGGAGTCGATACGAGAGGACAGGGGCAATGAAGACAAAACAATTTCAAGTAAGGCCGGTTAGCCTGCTGAACGGCTTAGTACTTATCGCGCTGTGCGTTGTAACGATGTATCCGATTGTCTACGTGTTTATGTATTCGATCAGCGATGCCGCAGCCGCCGCTTCCCGAAGCATCACCGTGTATCCGATCGAGTTTACGCTGGACAATTACCGGTCGATCTTCGTCGATAATCGAATCTTAAAGGCATTTTGGATTTCGGTGGAACGAACCGTGCTGGGTTCTTTACTGCATTTGCTCGTAACGGGCTTGGCGGCTTACTCGTTCTCGAAAGAGAACCTTATTATGCGAAGGAAACTGCTGATTTTTTTCATCATACCGCTTTACTTCAGCGGAGGTCTCCTGCCTTTCTACGTGCAAATCGTAAATTTGGGCCTGTATAACAACTTTCTTGTATACATTCTGCCGACGGCGATGGGGATCTTTAACATGCTGGTCATGAAGGTGTTTTTCGAGCAGCTGCCCAGAAGCCTCGAGGAGTCGGCTAAAGTCGACGGCGCCGGCGAGTTCACGGTATTCGCGCGCATCATTCTCCCTTCGAGCATGCCGGTGATCGCGACGATTATCATGTTTATCGGCGTGCAGCAGTGGAATTCGTGGTTCGACGGCCTGCTCTTCACCAACAAGGCGGACATGGCGCCGCTTCAGACGCTGCTGTACAAGATCATTCTGGAAAATCAGGCGACTTCCATGGAACAGTTGGCCAGGCTGGCGAACGCGAATGTTTCCGTGACCCCCGAAGCGATCAAAATGACGACGTTAATCATTTCGACTGTGCCAATGCTCGTCATTTACCCGTTCTTGCAGAAATATTTCGTTAAAGGCATGATGATTGGCGCCGTCAAAGGTTGATGCCGTTAAAGAGAAAGTATACGCAGGGAAACCTGTTTATATATAAAAAAACATCAGGAGGTCATTTCATTGAAAAGCTTCAAGATGGGGATTGCATGTCTCGTTGCGGTTCTGTTCCTGTCCGCCGTGCTTGCGGGCTGCAGCGGGAACGGCGGCAAGACCGAATCTGCGGATCCGTCATCGACGCAGGGCACTGCGCCGAACGGTTCGGGGACGGCAGCGGAGCCGCTTATGGAGATTACAATTCTGGACGCGCTGAATGCCGCCGTCAAACCGGGAGCCGATAATCCGAACGACATCGTGACGCCCGAGGTAGAGAAGAAGTTTAACATCAAGATTGCGGAAATTACGCCGTCGGGCGGCAAAATGCCGGCAGAGCTCATCAACATGATGGTGGCTGCGGGCAACGTGCCGGACATTGTCTTTACGGATAATCAGAACATCGGCAATTTCTACGCGAAGGATGCATTCGCCGATTTGACGGAGTACAAGGATCATCTCGTAAATATGAAAAAATGGTACTCGGACGTCGCATGGAAAATGTTGGAGTCGGATGGGAAGCTCATTGCGCTCCCGAGCGGCGGAGATCCGAATATGGACAATCCGGAGCTTGCGAGCCGGTTGAACGAGGATCTCCTGTACCGTCCGATGAACAATTTCGCCATTCAAGTCAGAGAAGACGTTTTGAGAAAGGCCGGATACACCTTCAAGTCGGTCGGCGATCTCCAGCAAGAACTGGACGGCTCGCCCAGGAGAGTCACCTCGGAAGACCTGCAAATCGAGCCGGCGATCGACACGTTCGAAGATTTCGAAGCCCTCTTGTACAAAATTAAAGATTTGAACCTGACGGCCAACGGAAAGCCGGTGTATCCGTTGTATGTCCCCGGAGAATACGGACCTCATATTTTGTCGGTCATTTACGCGCCGACGAGCGGGTTTTGGCATGACAAGGACGCCGACCGGGCAAGCGCGTTTCTTGAGAATCCGAACGTCAAGGAGTTTTACAAGGTCATGAATAAATGGATCAAGGACGGCATTATCGACAAGGATTTCATGATCGATAAGGCGGATCAGATGCAGACCAAGATCGCGGGCGGAAATGCCGCCGTCATTATCACGACTTCGGACATTAACGCTGCGAGAACGGCCGTAAAACGTTCTAATCCGGAGGACGATTTCAGACCGATCCCGTGGCCGGCGTCCAGGTCCGGCAAAACCGCCTATGTCGATCCGTCGTATCCGGCGGGGTCGGCCAACATTATGATCAATAAAAACTTCAATGACATTCCGCGGCTTTTGAAATATTTGGACTGGTTTTATAGCGACGAAGCGATGGAGCTCGGCACATGGGGCCCGGAATCCGCCGGATTATGGGAAGTGAAGGACGGCAAAAAGGTTTTCAAAGACAACGCGCTGTGGGAAGCGATCAGTACGGGAACTACGACTGCGGACGGAAAGGGCGCATCTTATTACGGTCTGCTCGATTATTTCGCGCCGGTTGAATGGACAAGCAAAGCATTCGCTTATGCGCCCACACCGCCGTACAACTTGCAAAACTACAGGTTAAGCTATCCGATCAAGCTGAACGCCTACGCGGATATGCAAAACTTCATTTCCTCCAAGATGCTTGCACGCGACGGCTCCATGCTTCCTGCGAAAGGTGAAGCGGCGAGCACGTTGGCCGGCTACTATTGGAGCTCGACCGTCAAGAAGCTGCCTATCGCTATGATGGCGAAGACGGATGCGGAGTTCGACAAGGAATGGCAAGCGATCGCGGACGACATGAAGAGCAACGGCCGTTACGATGAAGCGATGCAACAGATGCTTCAGGAATTCAGAGCGATCAACGGGAAATAACGCCGAAAACAATCGGGGCGCAAGCGCTATTCAGGCAAGCTTGCGCCTCTTCCGGCAAGATCATGACCCCTAAGGAGGATTTCTATGCTATCGATCAAGCGTATTGCCGCCGCAATTGTTTCTCTTGCCGTAACGATAGGGAGCGCCGATGTTACCGCATCCGCAAGCGAGCCTTATAAGCCTAATATCGGCATCTGGTATTCGACCTGGTATGCGAACCAAGGCCATTATTTTTGGAGCGACGGATTTGGCGCGAATTCTGTCGGCCAGTTTCTGGCGGACGCGGACGGGGACGGATTGGACGATGCCATCGTGTTTCAAGCGGACGGAATATGGAAAGTCGCGAAATCGGACGGAACCAAGTTCGGGCCGGAATCCGTCTGGGTTGCCGGCCACGGCGTAGGGTCGACCAAACAGTTCGTCGCGGATGTTACCGGGGACGGCAAAGCCGATTCGGTTATTTTCTATAAGGGCGATGGGTCCTGGTATATCGCCCCTTCTACGGGTAACGGGTTCGGCGCATATTTCCAGCTAAGATCGGGATTCGGAACGGGGGCGGACGACGCCTTTATCGCTGATGTGGACGGGGACGGCAAGGCTGATGCGATCGTCTACAATAATACGACGTTCACTTGGGAAGTTGCGCTCTCTACAGGGAATGCCTTTGGAGCCGGCTCGGAATGGCTGGCCGGATTCGGGGCCAACGCTTCCCGCATGATGGCGGATGTCGATGGAGACGGCAAAGCAGATGCGGTCAGCATGTATGACGGCGACGGCAGTTGGTGGGTCGCGATATCAAATGGAAGCGGATTCAATGCCTATTCTTTATGGATTTCCGGGTACGGCTCGTGGTCAAGCAGGCAAATGCTGGCGGATAAAAACAACGACGGCAAAGCCGATGCCATTACTTTCTATACGAACGGTCCTACGGGCGGAGATTGGCAGGCGAGAGTTTCCGACGGCTCGTCGTTCGTCGCCGAGCCGTATCCTTACTCCGGAGAGTGGAAGTACAAGCATGGAGTGGGATCGACATGGCAGGGAATGGGCAAAGTATTCGGCCCGGCATACCCCGGAGCGGCTCCGGTCGCCTTTGACGGCAATACTGGGAAGTGGAAAGTTATTCCTTCCGGTAACGATTATCTGAAGCCGAATACGTGGAATACGTGGGAATCGGGTTTGAACGCGGAATCCCGCGAAATTAAATATCGCCCGAAAACGGCCGGCGTATACGGAATGTACGACAGCGGAGATCCGGCGGTCATCGACGAGCATATTCAAATGCTGGCGAACGCCAAAATCGATTTTATCATTCTCGATATGACGAACTCCATCGACGCCGACAATAAATACATTATTAATCGAGCCGTTGCGGTAATGGAAAGATTGGCGGCGTGGAACGCGAATCCGTCGAACCGGAAAGTCAAATACGCCTTCGCCGTAGGCTTCATCCAATTCAACCACAATCCTCAATCGTTCGAAAACGAAGCCAAAGTCGTTCTGGAGCAGTATGTCAATCACGGGACGTACGGGGGCAGCGACAACTATTATTATGAGGACGGCAAGCCTCTCATCGTCAGCTTCAGCTCCTATGAAGACCGAATCGCCATTGAAAATTGGACGGGAGACAAAACGTACCAGAATCAATTTACGATCAAATACGCCCAGGGAAGGGTGCCGGAGTTCGGCAATCCGCCCGTTGAGGAAAGCGGACTATATTACGGTTGGGTCGCGACCAATGGAGCCGTCCCTCATCCGGATGCGATGCTCGTCAATCCCGGGCACAATCCCAATATCGGCGTTTCGGTCATTTCGCGCGTTCTTGACGGCGTGAATGGCGGATTTTACGAGCGTTCCTGGGATCGCGTCATCGCGCAAAAGCCGAAAACCGTTATTATAGGGTCGTTTAACGAATTCGCCGAGGAGAACGCGATTCAGCCAGCGGATACGAGTCGGCTCATTGCGCCGAGCGAAAAGTGGTACAACAAGTCGGGACAGCTCGATGCGGATTTCTATTGGAACATGACGGTCCAGAAAATTAATGAGCTGTTGGGAGAACCGACGCGCGCGTTCGCCGTCGCAGGGGAGCTTGAGCCCGGAGCCAAAATTGCGGTTACGGTAACCGTGTCTCCGATTAACGGCATAAATCATAGCGGGGCCGAAGTTATCGTATTCCAGCTTATGAACGGCCCGAAACCGGTTAGTCTTGTCGCATTGCAGCAGGATATTACGGCGGGCGAAACCTTTACGGCACACTTTAACGTCGTCAAGAAGCCCAGACATACCGTCAAGGTTTACATCCTGAACGACTTTAACAGCAATCCTCTCGACGACGGCTCGAGTCTGGCGGAAGTCCTCATTCTCCAATAAGTTGCCGGTCATAATCGCGTACGAACTTGTCCATACCAGGTGTAATTTTACACTCCCCTAACACAACTCTAACTGTTCGTTTTCACTTCGATGATACAATCGGTTTCAAGAACATAGTTGCGCTTGGGCGCGATTGATATAGAGGAGCCATTCCTGTAATGAAGTAATTTGAGCTTTGAGCAAAAAAGCGCCACTTAGTATACTGGGAAGCGTTCCGACCAAAGAACATATCCCAAA
>NZ_JBEPYQ010000005.1:0-50932 GCF_041641335.1 Cohnella sp.
AATGGCGGGACAGCAAGCTAAGCTTCTCCGCGATTGCCTGCGCCGCCCTTCCGCTGACGCCGGTGTCCACTTCGTCGAAAACGAGCACGGGAATTTCGTCGATACGGGCGAAAATCGCCTTCAGCGCCAGCATGACGCGCGACATCTCGCCGCCTGACGCGATCTTGGCCAGCGGCTTGGGCGGCTCACCCGGATTTGTCGACAGGATGAATTCCGCTGTGTCTGTCCCTGAGACCGTCAGCTCGGCCGTTCCGAGCTTGACCTCGAAGATGGAACGCTCCATCTGCAGCTCGGCCAGCTCCTGCTCGATCTGCTTGGCGAGCACTCGGGCGGCGCTGCGGCGAATCGCCGATAGCTTCTCTGCCCGCGTCTGCAGCTCGATCCTAAGCTGCGCTTCCTGAGCCGTCAGCTTCTCGAGCAATTCCTCGCTATTGTCGAGTTGATCGGCTTCGGCTTGGATTTTGGCCCGGTAGTTCAGAATGTCCTCGATCGTCTCGCCGTATTTGCGCTTTAATCCGTGAAGAACGTCCAGTCTTTGCTCGATCTGAGCCAGACGCTCGGGATTGAATTCGATATTATCCTTATAATCGCGAAGCTGATACGCGCCGTCCTCGGCGCTGTAATAAGCGCTCTGAAGCTGTTCCACGAGCGGCTGAAGCGCAGCGGGATCGAATTTCACGATATCCTGCAGACGGCTGAGGGAACGCGAGAGAGCAGATAAGCCTTTCGTTCCGTAGAGCAGATCGTACGCTTCCGTGACGGCATCCGCAAGCTTCTCCGCATGGGCTAGTTTGCGCCGTTCGTCGGCAAGGGATTCATCCTCGCCCGGTTTTAACCTGGCTGCCGCGATCTCCTCCAGCTGGAACCGATACAAGTCGAGCATTTGCATGCCTTGTCTCGACTTCTCCTCCAGCTCGCGCCGCTCCTTGCTCACTCCGACATACTGCTGATACAGCTGGCGGTACGCCGACTTCTCCTCGCGAATGTCCTCGCCCGCGAACAGATCGAGCCATTCCAGATGCTTCTCCGTCTTCAGAAGCGATTGATGTTCGTGCTGGCCGTGAATGTTGACCAGATGCTCGCCGACTTCCTTCAGCATGGTCAGCGTGACGCTCTGACCGTTGATTCTTGCCGACGATTTGCCGTGAGACAGCAGTTCCCTGCGAATCAGCAGCGTCTCGTCGCGATCGGCCTCGATGCCGAGACGTCCGAGCGTCTCCCATACGGGATGACCGGAGGGAAGATCGAACACCGCTTCGATATCCGCCTTGTCGCAGCCGTGCCGGATCATCTCGGCGGAGCCGCGGCCGCCGGCCGCCAAGGTCAGGGCGTCGATTACGATCGATTTGCCGGCCCCCGTCTCTCCCGTAAGGACGTGAAATCCGGAATGGAAAGCGACGGATACGCTCTCGATGACGGCAAGATTATGGATGGTTAACTCGCGAAGCATGATAAGCCCCCCTGCACCCGTCTAGTCTTAAGTCATAGCATAATGTCGTTGATTCGCTTCAGCACGTCTTCTCCGAGGCTTTTCGTCTTCGTGATGATGAGCGTCGTATCGTCGCCGCCGATCGTCCCGATGATTTCCGGCCAATCCATGCCGTCGATCAGCGCCGCGATCGTCCCCGCCGTGCCGGGCAGACATTTCAGAACGACGAGATTTTCCGCCGATTCCGCCCCCAGATAGTGATCGAGCAGCGCCCGCTTCAGCTTTTGGGCCGGGTTGTAACGCTGGTCCTGGGGCATCGAATACTTGTATCGGCCGTCCTCCAGAGGAACTTTGATCAGCTGCATTTCCTTAATGTCGCGCGACACCGTCGCTTGGGTCACCTGCATTCCTTCCAAGCTTAGCGCTTCCACGAGTTCCTCTTGCGTCTCGACTTCCCTTGAGCCGATCAACTCACGGATTTTGCGTTGACGTTGTCCTTTCATTTCTCGCCAGCCTCCACTTTGAATCGCACTGTTTTGATTTGACGCTGCTGCGGAAACACGATGACGATACCGTGGCAATCCGGGAACAACAGCGCATAGACGAGCAGCCTTTCGCGCAAGCCGCTGGCCGTCCATTCGAGCGGCTGTTTAGGCCGTTCGAGCTTCACCAAGTAATATTTATTATCCTTCGCCGCCAAATAATCGAAATAGAGGCGAGTCGGCATGACCGCGCCGTCGTCCACGGACACTCCGAGCGGAATGCGGTGCTTGCCCGACAGCACCTGAAAGCCTTGCTCCTTCAGCAAGACGACGTGCTCGTCCTCTTCGACGCCGCCAGCGGTCGCAAGCTTGCGCAGACGGGCATCGGGGGGTTCGTGCAGCCAACGGTCCAGCCTTCTGATCACCCACCATCCCATAATGCCAGCCGCAATCAGCATGATGAGCCAATCTCCTACGCTATCCATAACCGCCTCCCGAACGTTCCGTTACGGAGAGCCGCGCTGTCTGGACAAGTTGTATCCGTTATTTTACCTTTTCGAGATCGGACGACGATTTCCTCCAAGCTCGCGCAAAAACCCGGAGATGCGCGCAGGCCCGGATCGATCCTCAGGCCGTTCTTCGGCAGCTCCGGGTGTCCGGGCGATTGCTCTCTTATGAAGGAGTGCGGCGGAAGGTTCGGTTCGCTTCCTCCACCGTCATCGCGATCAGCTCCTCGAGCGGCCGATCCATCGCGACAGGCGCGGATGGCTCCTCCTCCGAAGACGGGGAGCCGAGATGCCAATAGGCGAGAAATTCGATGTTGCCCTCGCCCCCGGTAATCGGAGAATACGTGAGTCCTTGCAACTGGAATCCCAGATCCTCCGCCACGGTTAGCACGTCCCGAAGCACTTGCGCGTGCACGACCGGGTCCCGAATGACGCCGGACTTGCCGACGTGTTCCCTGCCCGCTTCGAACTGAGGCTTGATCAGAGCGACCGTATGTCCGTCCTTCCGGAGGATCTCGGCCAGCACCGGCAAAATCAGCTTAAGCGAGATAAACGAAACGTCGATGCTCGCAAAGCCCGGCTGCGGACCGTCCAACTGATCCGCCGTCATGTGGCGGAAGTTCGTCCGTTCCAGTACTTGAACCCGCTCGTCTTGACGGAGCGACCAGTCCAGTTGATTGTAGCCGACGTCCACCGCGTACACCCGCGCGGCTCCGTTCTGCAAGGCGCAATCCGTAAAGCCGCCCGTCGAAGCGCCGATATCGAGCATGACCGCATCCCGCAGGTCAAGGCCGAAATGCTTGATCGCCTTCTCCAGCTTCAGTCCGCCGCGGCTCACGTAAGGATGCACGGAGCCTTTCACCGTAATGGCCGCGTCGCGCGGCACCTTCGTGCCCGCCTTGTCGACGCGCTCCGTTCCGACGAGTACGAGCCCGGCCATGATGGCGGCTTTCGCCTTCTCCCGGCTTTCGAAATATCCCTGCTCCAGCAGCAGCAGGTCGAGCCGCTCCTTGGTCGTCTGCGTTTTCTCCATCAGGTGGCCCTTTGCCTCTTCCGCACGGAGAGCGAAGCCAGGCGCTGGGCGAGGCTTTCGGCCGTCAGTCCGACTTCCTCGCGCTGTTCCTTCACCGTCGCATGCTCCACGAATAAGTCGGGAATGCCGGCCAGATGAACCGAAGCCGGTTGAACGCCTTGAAGTGCATAGAACTCCAGAATCGCGCTGCCCAGACCGCCTTGAACCGCGCCTTCTTCCACGACCATGATCGGCAGTCTTTCTTTGGCCAACGATAGAAGCATTTGTTGATCCAACGGCTTGACGAACCGGGCGTTAACGACGCGCACGTTAATGCCTTCGCGCTTCAGCAGGTCCGCCGCATCCTCGGCTACCTGAACCATCGGACCGATCGCCAGCACGGCCGCGTAGTCCCCATCGCGAACCGTCTCCCACGTTCCGATCTCGATCGCCGTCATCCGCTCGTCGTATTCGACGCCTACGCCTTCAATCCGCGGATACCGCACTGCGATCGGTCCGCCGTCGTAATCGATCGCCGTACGCAGCATGTTTCTCAGCTCGTTCTCGTCCTTGGGCATCATGATGACCATATTCGGAATGTGCCGCAGGAAGGCGATATCGTATACGCCCTGATGCGTCTCGCCGTCGGCTCCGACGAAGCCGGCCCGATCGATGGCGAACACGACGTTCAAGTTCTGCCTGCAAATATCGTGGACGACCTGATCGTACGCGCGCTGCAGGAACGTCGAATAGACGGCGAATACGGGCTTCATCCCTTCCATCGCCAGCGCGGCCGACATCGTCCCCGCATGCTGCTCGGCGATGCCGACATCGTACATGCGGTCGGGAAACTTCTCCGCGAACTTCAGCAAGCCCGATCCGCCCGGCATCGCCGGCGTAACGGCGACGATGCGGGAATCCTGCTCCGCAAGCTCGATTAGAGCGTTGCCGAACACTTCCGTATACATCGGAGGACCGACCGGCTTGATCACTTGTCCGGATTCGATCTTGTACGCTCCGGATACGCCATGCCACTTATGCGAATCGGCTTCGGCCGGCGAATAGCCTTTCCCTTTGGTCGTCAGCACGTGCACGAGCACCGGCCCGTCGACCTGGTCGGCTTGCTTGAACGCCTCCAGCAGCTTGCTCAAGTCGTGGCCGTCCACGGGACCGAAATACTTCAGTCCGAATTCCTCGAACAGCATGCCGTCCGGCGCGATCAAATATTTCAGGCTGTCTTTGACGCGATCCGCCGTGCGGGCCAGCTTGCCTCCGATCGCGGGCACCTTGCGCAGCAACCAGTCCAGTTCGTCCTTCGCCTTGCGGTAAATCTTCTCCGTCCTGACCTTGCCCAGATAATTATGGATAGCTCCGACATTCGGAGCGATGGACATCTCGTTGTCGTTCAGCACGACCATCAATTTGCGCTTCTCGTGACCGATATGGTTAAGCGCCTCAAGCGCCATGCCTCCGGTGAGCGCACCGTCTCCGATGATCGCGACTACGCGATTCGATTCGCCCTTCAAATCGCGCGCCAAAGCCATCCCCATCGCTGCGGACAAAGAGGTGCTGCTATGGCCGGCTTCCCATACGTCGTGCTCGCTCTCGTTGCGCTTGACGAACCCGCAAAGGCCGTCCTTCTGGCGCAGCGTATCGAAGCGGTCTTGGCGGCCCGTCAGCATCTTGTGCACGTAAGCCTGATGCCCGACGTCGAAAATAAATTTATCCTTAGGGCTGTCGTAATGGTAATGAAGCGCCAAAGTCAGCTCCACTACGCCGAGGTTGGGCGCCAGGTGCCCTCCGGTTACGCTCAGCTTCCGAATGAGAAAGTGTCGAATTTCTTCCGCCAGCTGAGGAAGCTCGGGCAGCGTTAGTTTCTTCAAGTCATCCGGACTGTCGATTCGCTCGAGCAGCAAGTCATGTTCCCCGCTTTCCCCATATCAATAATAGACCCATTATACCATAACCCCGATTCAATGCCCAAATTCCGCAACGAAAAGCCCCGACCTGACAAACGTCGCCCACTGCGCCGTCCGTCCCGTACGGGGCTTCCTTGTATCGCGTCGTTAATGATCCCGGTTCAGCAAATAATCCGCGATCTCCAGCAGGCGGTCCGGCTTCGCCAGCCCAGCTTGCAGCAAGGCGTCGGCCGCATCGCGCGTCAGTTCTGAGACGCGTCTGCGACTCTCTTCGAGGCCGAGCAAGTACGGATAGGTTACTTTCTGCTGGCGCTCGTCGCTCTTCACCGGCTTGCCAAGCTTATCGGCCGAGCCGGTCAAGTCGAGAATGTCGTCCTGGATCTGGAACGCCAAGCCGACGTTGCGCCCGAATCGGCCCAGCGCCTCCAGCTGACGATCGTCCGCTTCGGCCGCGTGGCCGCCGGAGCGCAGCGAGAAGGAAATCAGATCGCTCGTCTTGTGCAGGTGAATATGCTCCAGTTGCTCCAGCGACGTAATCCCCTGCTCTCCGAGCATGTCCGATACCTGACCTCCGACCATGCCCGGCAGCCCGGCGTAGCGGGACAGCTCCCGGACGACGGCAAGCACGCGTTCCGCGGGCACGCCGGCCTCCGAAGCCCGCGAAGCGACATGGAACGCATGCGTCAGCAACCCGTCGCCGGCGAGAATCGCCATCGCGTCGCCGAACACTTTATGATTCGTCGGTCTTCCGCGGCGATAGTCGTCGTTGTCCATGGCCGGCAGATCGTCGTGGATAAGCGAATACGTGTGGATCATCTCGACCGCGCATGCGAAAGAAAGCGCCTTGGCGGAAGTCTCCTCCCTGCCCGACACCGCTTCGGCCGACGCCAGCGCCAGAATCGGCCGGAGGCGCTTGCCTCCCGCCAGCAAGGAGTAGTCCATCGCTTCCCGCAGCCGGTCCGGAATCGGCCAATCCTCCGGAAAAACGTTGCGCAGCGCGTCTTCCACCCGTTCCCGCTGCTCCTGCAAATAAGTGTGCAAATCCACCGAAGTCTTCACGTCATAACCCCTCTGCTCTTCAAAACCTATGTATGCCGAATCGCGCCCGATAATTACTCTTCTTTCCCCGCGGAGAACGGCTTGCGCTGCAGTCCGCCGTCGCCTTCCACGAGCATTTCGATGCGGCGCTCGACCTGCTCCAGCTTCTGTCCGCAGAGACGCGACAGCGTCATCCCTTCCTGGAACAGCTCGATCGCCGTCTCCAGCGGCACGTCGCCGCTCTCCAGCTTGGCGACGATCGTCTCGAGCTTCTCCATCGCCAGTTCGAAGGACATTTCCGCCGCGCCGTTCTCCCCGGCCGCTTCGGCTTTCCCCGCGCCGTTGTTAGCCATTGACTTGCTCCTCCCCGTGTATTCCCCAGATTTGGCAGTCCAGTTTACCGTCCGTAAGACGAAGACGAATGAGATCGCCCGGCTGAACCTCGTTAACCGAACGGATCAGCTTCTTCTCCTGCTCATCGTAGGCCAGACTGTAGCCGCGGGCCATGACCTTCAGCGGACTAAGCGCATCGAGCTGCCTGACCAGAGAGTCGAAGCGGCTCGCCTTGTCGCGCGCAATCGCGTTCATCGCGAGCTCCAGCCCCTTCGCGGCTGCGGTCATCCGCTGCCGGGCATGAACGATCTGCTGCCTCGGATTAACCGCCTGCAGCCTGCCCGCAAGCCGCGTGGCGCGCTCTTGGGCCCGGCTCTGTTCCTCCCTGATCCGGTAGCGGAGCGCTTCCTTCAGCCGGTCCAGCCGCTCGGCCTGCACGAGCAGACTTCGTCTCGGCTGCGTGAAGTAAGGCGAACGCGCCGCATGCTGCCACCGCTCCTTCGCCCTCGCAAGCCCGCGTCCGAGCGCCCCGGCCATTCGCTGCTCCAGATGGGCCAGCTCCTGCCGCAGCTCCCCAATATGCCTGACCGCGAGCTCGGCGGCCGCGGTTGGCGTTGCCGCGCGAATGTCCGCGGCGAAATCCGAGATTGTAAAGTCCGTCTCGTGGCCGACGGCAGAGATAACCGGAATCGCGGAGGCCCGAATCGCCCGTGCGACGACCTCCTCGTTAAATGCCCACAGCTCTTCAAGCGAGCCGCCGCCTCGGCCGACGATCAGCACGTCTGCCGCGCCCAGCTCGTTCATCTCCCGAATCGCCTTGACGATGGAAGGAGCGGCGCCGGTGCCTTGCACGGATACCGGATACAGCAGCACGTGCACGCCCGGATTGCGGCGCTCGAGCGTAATCAGGATGTCCCGCACGGCTGCGCCGGTCGGCGACGTGATAACCCCGACCGTCCGGGGATAAAGGGGCAGCGCCCGCTTCGCCTCTGGACGAAACAGCCCTTCTTCCTCCAGCTTGCGTTTGAGCTGCTCGAAGGCCAGATACAGGCTGCCGATGCCGTCGGGCTGCATCGCCGTCGCGTAGAACTGATACTGGCCGTCCCGTTCGTAGACCGAGACGCCTCCCCGCGCCAACACCTTCATGCCGTTCTTCGGAGCGAACGGCAATCTCTGATTGTAGGATGCGAACATGATGCATTTTAATCGGGAGTTCTCGTCCTTCAGCGTGAAATACATATGGCCGCTGGAATGAAGCGTAAAATTCGAAATCTCGCCTCTCAGCCATACGTCCTGAAGCCCTGGATCGCCTTCGAGCTTGTTCTTGATGAGTCGGGTGATCTCGCGTATCGTCAGCGCGCGCGCCGGTTCTCCTCTCATCCCGGAAGCCCTACTCGCGAGCGCGTTTGGCCGCCTTCAGCGTGTTGGCCATCAGCATCGTGATCGTCATCGGCCCGACGCCGCCCGGCACCGGCGTAATCCAGCCGGCCGTATCCAGGACGTCGTCGAAATCGACGTCGCCGCACAGCTTGCCGTCAGGAAGACGGTTAACGCCGACGTCGATCACGACCGCGCCCGGCTTGACCCAGTCCTTCTTGACCAGCTTCGGCACGCCGACGGCGGCGACCAGAATGTCCGCTTGCCTTGCGATCTCCGGCAAATTCGGGGTGCGGGAATGGCAGATCGTTACCGTCGCGTGTTCCCGCAACAGCAGCATCGCCACAGGCTTGCCGACGATATTGCTGCGTCCGATAACGACGGCATGTTTGCCGGACGGATTGTTGCCGGTCCGCTTCAACAGCTCGATAACGCCGGCCGGCGTGCAGGGCAGCAGCGTATCGTCGCCGATCATCAGGTTGCCGACGCTTTCTGGATGGAAGCCGTCAACGTCCTTCTCGACCGCGATCGCGTCGATGATCGCCTTCTCTTCAATATGCTTCGGCAGCGGAAGCTGCACGAGAATTCCGTTCACCTTGCTATCGCGATTGTAACCGTCGATCAGCCCCAGCAGCTCTTGCTGGCTGGTCTCGGCGGGCAAGCGGACGACCTCGGAATAGTAGCCGAGCTGCTCGCAGGCTTTCGCCTTGTTGCGCACGTACACCTGCGAAGCCGGATCTTCGCCGACCAGAATGACGACAAGACCGGGAGTCACGCCTTCTCCCTTCAACCGCTCCGCTTCCAGCTTGATCTCTTCGCGGATGGAGTCGGATATTTTTTTTCCCTCGATCAGTTGTGCGCTCACTTCCGGTCACTCTCCTCGGTTTTGTTCTCTTCTCTCTCTTTCATCATGCGGCCCAGAACGCCGTTCACGAACTTGCCGTTCTCCTCCCGGCCGAAATGCTTAGCGAGCTCGATCGCCTCGTTGATGACGACTTTGGGAGGCACGTCCTGCCGATACAGCATTTCATAGACGGCGAGACGCAGAATTTGCCGATCGACTCTTGACAGCCGATCCACCTGCCATCCCGTCAAATAGACGACCAGGCGCTGGTCGATCTCCTGCTGCTTGTCCAGCACGCCCTGCACCAGCTCTCTCGTAAAAGAGTCGATGCTCCCGAGCTCCGCCACGTCGGTACCGATTTCATTGTCTTGCCGGGCTTCGTCCATCACCGTATTAACGGCTTCCAGCCCGGTCACTCCGTTCATTTCGATCTGGTACAGGCTTTGTACCGCGATTTCCCTTGCCAGTCTGCGCTTCATGAGTCCTCCCGAATGTTTCGTGTCGTTGAAGCCGTGTCCCCTGTTCCTTGCATTCAGACTATAATTTTTTCCATAAACGCGCAAAAAATCCCGTGCATTCGCAGGGATTATCGCGACCAAGGCCAACGGTCAGACACCCAGTCCGTCAATCTCTCGAGCGGAAAGATCGGGCCGCGCCGTTCGTCCTTCTGTTTGCCAATCCAATAACCTATGCCAATGAGCAACGCGCAAAACAGCATATCCCAAAATCCGCTGATCAAATAGATAATGCCGAATAAGAGACCGGCCGCGATTCCTGCTATTCTGCCGCCGTAGGTTTCCAACCATGCTTTCCACATAGGCGGTCCCCCCTCCTATTCCACGCGGCTCTTGAAGGTAGCGGGCGCTTGCGTCACGTTCGCGATAAAAACCGAAACCTCCGCCACGGGTATGCCCGTCGCTTCCTCGATCTGCTGCGCAACCGTGCGCTGCATCTCCTCCGACATTGCCGGAATGGAGCCGTCTCCGTCCACGAAAGCCCGGATCAGAATGCCGAGCCCGGCTTCGGATATCCGCACGCGCGCGCGCAAGTCCTTGACGCCCCGCGTCCGGGATGCC
This sequence comes from Cohnella sp., assembly GCF_041641335.1. Classification (NCBI taxonomy): domain Bacteria; kingdom Bacillati; phylum Bacillota; class Bacilli; order Caryophanales; family Paenibacillaceae; genus Cohnella; species Cohnella sp. The sequence goes on from NZ_JBEPYQ010000005.1 coordinate 10,017, forward strand.
GCCTTCAGCGCGAGATTCTCGACCGTCTCCACCGAGATGCGGATGTCTCCGTGCTCCGTGCGTTGATTGATCGACGGAGCGGAATTGCCGTCCCTGCGAACCGAGACGAACAGGAATCGAATGCTGACGAGCAGCAGAACGATCGATACTCCGATGACCGAAGCTTGCACGACGCGCACGTCGCCCGTAAAATCGGATACGACCTCTTTCAGCCATTCCTCGGAAAATCCTCCGCTCGCGGCCACGATCGCCACGATAGAAGCGACCGCGATCACCAAACTGTACAATAACAGAAGCAGCCTGTCCAACACTTTAATCAACGAATGAGCCCTCCCTGTTCCCAGATACAATGAAGCGCTATGATCGCGAAAAGGCCTCTGCGAGAGTTGTCCCGCAGGAAACTCTCGTCAGAGGGCCGTCATCCGCAGACCGAAGCCGTTCTCGACGCCGCGGTAACCGGGGTACGGCTCCGTCGTTATCGGACGCGTGCGTGGGATTCTTCTTCTTCGGGTTTCTCGTTCGTCTTGAAGTGAACGTCATGAATATGTACGTTGACTTCCACGACGTTAAGTCCCGTCATCGATTCGATCGAACGTTTGACGTTGCGTTGAATCTCGCTTGAAATTTCTGGAATTTTGCGGCCGTAGTGAACGATAATCGACACGTCCACGGCAGCCTCTCTCTGACCGACTTCTACCTTGACACCCTTGGACAGGTTCTTGCGTCCGAGCAATTCGGCGATGCCGGACGACAGGCCCCCGCTCATGCCGGCGACGCCGTCCACTTCGATGGTGGCCAGACCGGCGATCACCTCGATGACCTCCGGGGCGATCTCGATCGTGCCGAGATCGGTTCTTTCGTAATCCGGGGCTATCATTTCCATTTCGCAGTTCCACCTCCATATCCCGGACCTATTCGCTTAAGTCCGAGCGTCCGCCTTCACTACTTATAAATATAGCATTCCCGGATTATTATGACAAACGCTTGGCCGGTTTTTTTGTTCCGCGTACGGAAAACCGGCGGCGGCCGGCCTTAGAGGCCGACGTCGTGCTCCTCGAGGAACTTGATATCGAACGTGCCATTGTTGAAGATCGGATGGTTCATCAGCTTCAGATGGAACGGAATCGTCGTCTTGACGCCTTCTACGATGAATTCGCTCAAGGCGCGGCGGGTTCTCGCGATCGCTTCCTCGCGCGTCGGCGCCCATACGATCAGCTTCGCGACCATCGAGTCGTAATGCGGAGAAATGACGTACTGCGGATAAGCCGCGCTGTCCACCCGCACCCCCGGACCTCCCGGCGGCAGATAGAAGCCGACGCGTCCCGCGGAAGGCATGAAATTGCGCTCCGGGTCTTCCGCGTTAATCCGGCATTCGATCGCCCATCCGTCGAGTCTGACGTCCTCTTGCTTGAAGGACAACGTCTCGCCTTCGGCGATGGCGATCATTTCCTTGATCAAGTCGATCCCGGTAATCATCTCGGTCACGGGATGCTCGACCTGAATGCGGGTATTCATCTCCATGAAGTAGAAGTTGCCGTCCGGCCCGAGCAAATATTCGATCGTTCCGGCGCCGGAATAGTTCACGGCCTTCGCGGCGCGGACGGACGCTTGACCCATGCGCTCGCGCAGCTCCGGCGTCATGATCGGGCACGGGGCCTCCTCGACCAGCTTCTGGCGGCGGCGCTGCACCGAGCAATCCCGCTCTCCGAGATGCGCCACGTTGCCGTGCTTGTCGGCGATGATCTGAATCTCGACGTGCTTCATGCCCGTCAAGTATTTCTCGAGATAGACGCCTGCATTGCCGAAAGCTTTCTCCGCTTCCTGCTGCGCGGTCGTGATTTCCCGGATCAGCATCTCTTCGTTATCGGCGATCCGAATGCCGCGTCCGCCGCCTCCGGCCGTCGCCTTGATGATGACCGGATAACCGATCTCGCGGGCGACGCGAACCGCGTCGTCCAAATCCTCAAGCAGACCGTCGGAGCCCGGAATGACGGGAACGTCGGCGTCCTTCATCGTCTGCTTGGCGACGGACTTGTCCCCCATTCGGCTGATCGCCTCGGACGAAGGACCGATGAACGTTATATTGCACGATTCGCAGATCTCCGCGAAGTCGGCGTTTTCCGAAAGAAATCCGTAGCCGGGATGAATGGCGTCGCATTCCGTCAAGGTGGCGACGCTCATAATATTCGTCAGGTTCAGGTAGCTGTCCTTGGACGCGGTCGGCCCGATGCAATAAGCTTCGTCGGCCAGGCGCACGTGCAGCGATTCCCTGTCGGCTTCGGAGTAGACCGCTACCGCCGTAATGCCCAGCTCGCGGCATGCGCGGATAATTCTCACTGCGATCTCGCCTCGATTGGCGATCAGTATTTTGTTGAATTTCAAAGCGAAGTCCTCCTCGGGGTTATTCCGGCTTTACTAGGAATAGCGGTTGGCCGAACTCGACAAGCTGTCCGTTCTCCACGAGAATGTCCACGATTTCTCCTTTGACTTCCGCTTCCAGAGGATTCATCAGCTTCATCGCTTCCAGAATGCACACGACCGTTTTGTCGGAAACTCTGTCTCCGATGTTCACGAACGGAGACGCGTCCGGGGACGGCGAACGGTAGAACGTGCCGACCATCGGGGAGACGATCCGGTGCAGGTTGGACGTGTCGGCCGCCGGAGCGGCTTTCGCCTCTTCGGATGGCGCGGCGGGCGCGGTTTGCGCGATCGGAGCGGACGGCAAATATGTAGTAGGGAAGGAAGGCGCTTGCACGTTGACGACTTCGGTGCGGCCCGGTTTGCGGATCGACAGCCGCATGCCTTCGTTTTCGATTTCCAGTTCGTGTACGCTCGTTTGGTCCACCAATTTGATCAATTCTTTGATTTCGCTCAACTTAAACATCTCGGTCACTCCTTGATTCGGGATTCCCCCGTCTGAAGAAAGCATGCTCGAACGCAGATCTTGTTCGAACCCACAACGGGATTATTATACCATAAACGTTCGAAATGGAAAGGGTTATGAGAGCCGCCGGGACGCGCAAGCGCGAAGAAGGCTGCCCGGAGACGGATCGGGAGATCCGCATCCGAGGCAGCCTCGCCTCCGCTATTGCCCCTCGCAGCTCCCGTCTCCCGATCATTCCACGTACTGGACGCTAACCCGATCGGGGCCTACGTTAAGCTCTTTCGTCGCCAGATCGATGATGCCGATCGCCTGCGTCTTCTCGAGCTTATCGCTGAGCACGATGACATTGAACTTCGTATCGACTTCATCGACGACCGCGTTGTCGAAGTCTTGCAGCAGCTTCTCCTGCAGGCTCGTGATCCGGGCGTCCAGGTCTTCCAGACGACCCAATTCCTCGGCGGCTGCCATTGCTTCCTCTTGGGTGACTTTCGTATTGCCGATCACCGTGCTCAGCTCTTCCGCCCGCTTGCTCACTTTGTTCAGCCGCTCGTACGCGATCTGTTCGAGGCGGTCGTTGCCCGTTGCGTTGGCGATTCCTTTGAGCACTTCCTGGTCCTCCGGCGATACCGCGTCGCCCGTGCCGACGGCCCCCGTCTCGGCGTCCGTCAGCTCGTCGGTCATCTGGTCGACCTGCTGTACGGTGACGCCGTCGGGATCGGTCGCCGCGACTTTGCCGGCGTCCTCGATGACCTGATTCGGCCCGCCTGCGGCGTTGTTCGTCGACGGAGCGTCCTCGCTGAATAAATAATAGGCGGACAAAATGACCATCAAGCTAAGCATCGATACGAGCCAGATCGTTTGGCGTTTGTTGTTCATTGTTCCATTCCTCCCGGAATCTTCGATATTTTGTGGACTCGTCACGTTTTGCGGGGGACGACGGAGACGCGATGGATCGGCACGTCGAGCCCTCCCGACACGGCTTCCGCGATCATCTTCTTGACGGCGGCGCTCTCCGCGCCCTTGGCGACGATCATCACCCCGCGAAGCCGCGGCTTGATCTTCTTGACGACGATCGGCGACTGGACCCCCGACGAGATCTCGTACAGCACGACCTGACCGTCCTTGGAGATGTCCGTGATATGCCGCTTGGCGCCGTTGCGGTCCGTCTCGTCCGTAATCGTCTGCATCTGCTTCTCGTTGAGCTGCACGACCGTCTCTTCCGTGGAATCGACCGTGACGAGAACGTCGACAGTGCCGACTCCGACGATTTTCTCCAGCATCCCTTTAAGCCGGCTCTCGAACTCCGATTCGATATCGGCGAATGTCGAGACGCCTTTGTCGTCGCCGCCGCCGAGGAACGTCTCCTGCTGCGGAACGTCTTCGTCCCTCGGCGGCGAGAAGTTGGGCGTTTTGGAAGGATCGACCGGCTTGACGTTAAGCAGGGAAGCCGCGAGCAGCATCGCCGCGCCGATCAAGCCGATCAGCACGAGCCAGCGGAACGCTTTCACCCTGCGCGGTCCTCCGGAACCTCCGCCGATGTAGGATTCCAGCCGCTCCAGCCATTTCGCCATGACACACCTCTCCTAATCTGACTCATGCTTCGTCCGGCAGCTTGACTTCGACGATGCCGGGCGCGAGCCCGAAGCGATTCGATACGAGCGCGGTCACGCTTCTTCGCGTCTCCCCGTCGAGCTCCCGTTCCCCTTCGGTCCCTCCGCTTGCCGGAATCGCGCCGTCCGACTCCTTCTCGGGCGCTGTCCCGCCTCCGACCTTGACTTCGATCTCTACGTCCGCCACCGCCTCCACGTCCCGGATCTCCCCGGACGAGGCGCCGTCGCTCCGTTCGCCTGCAGAGACCGCTTCCGGCTCGAGCTCGATCGATACTTTCGCGACCGCGAGCGAGCCGTCCGACACCTTCTCCAGATCGACCTGCACCTGGCGAACCGGACGGCCGCCGGCCTGCTCCACTTCGCTCCGGATCTCGGATTCGAGCTTCGCCGCCGTCAGATCGGCCGCCTGGGCCAGTCGGCTCTCGCGCAGCTTAGCCCCGTCGGCCTCGATCATGGCCAGCTGCCTGCCCGCCCCTTCCGGGGTCTTCTCGACCGACTGCAAACCTTGGGCCAGCCTGCTGCCGAAGTCCCCCTTGACCCACTGCATGATCGGTCCGGCCACCGTCAGCAGGATGAACAGCCCGGCGACGAGCCTCACGTAACGCTGCATCGTTCGGTTCGGCAGCAGCAAGTCGATGAGCGAGGCGAGCAGGATGACCGCGATCACCTGCCGCAGCCAGCCCGACAATCCGTCCATGATGTCCATCCGGCGATCGCCTCCCGTTCATCGGATCATAAGGGCGGCGTTGCCCGCCGTCAGAATGATCGTCACCGCCAGGAAAAACATCAGTCCGACCGAAGCGAGGGCGGCGAAGACGTAGATCAGCGTCTTGCCGATCGTCTGCAGGCAGTGCACGATTGGCGTGTCTCCCAGCGGCTGCATGACCGCTCCCGCCAAGTTGTAGATGAGCGCGAGCGTTAATATTTTCAAGGCCGGAAAGGCGCACAGGAAGATCAGGACGATCACCCCCGCCAGCCCGACCGCGTTTTTGACGAGCAGGCTTGCCGACATGACGGTATCGGTCGCGTCGGAGAACATCTTGCCGACGACCGGCACGAAGTTGCCGGTCACGAACTTCGCCGTCCTGAGCGCCACGCCGTCCGCGACCGCTCCCGTCGCCCCCTGCACCGACAGCACGCCGAGGAAAACCGTGAGCAGAATGCCGAGCAGCCCTACGCCTACGTTGCGCAGCAGGTTGGCCAGCTGCGTCGCCTTGTACCTCTCGGTAATGGCGCTGACGAGATGCAATACCGCGGAGAAGAACAGCAGCGGGAACACAACCAGATGCACCAGCGTCCCGATCGTATGGATCATGAACACGATAAGCGGATGAAGCACCGCGACCGACGTCACGCCTCCCGTTCCCGCCAGCAGCGTCAGCAGCAGCGGCACCATCGCCAGCATGAACTGCACCATATTCCCGATCGCTTCCGCCGCGTAGGCGGTCGCCGTGCGAAAGCTGTTCACGGCAAGGATGATGACGACCAGGTAAGCGATGCCGTAAGCAACTTTGCTGACCGCTCCCCGCTCGAAAGCGTTTTGCATCGTCTCCAACAGCATCGTGAAGACGGTCAGCAGCACGATCGTCATGAGCAGCTTGCCGCTGTACAGCACCTCGTGCAGGAAAAACTTCGCCAAACCGGACAGCACCTGCCCGATGTTCCAACTCTCCCCTTGGGGAAACATCAGCTGGCGCAGTTCAGGCAGCTTGCCCTCGGGGAAGTACCCGCCGTATTCCGACTTCAAGCCGTTCCAATACTGCTGGATGCGTCCCAGCTCGAGCTCTTCGCTTTGCCGCCGGGCCAAGTCCTCGGACAGCTTTCCCTGTTCCTCGAGCGAAGGCTGGCCTCCTCCCGAGCCGGCCGGATTCGCCAGCGCGGCCGAAGCTCCCGCGAACAGGAAGGCGAGCAGCGCCAGCAGCGACAGATTGAATGCTTTTCCCGTGCGACTCATCCCGTTCCTCCCGTCTCCGCGCCCGTCAAGCCGGCAGCAGGTTCAGCACCGTTTCGACGATGACGCTGATGATGGGCACCGCCATGACGAGAATGAGCATTTTTCCGGCAAACTCGATTTTCGTCGCTATGCTTTCCAGCCCCGCGTCCCGGACGATCTGCGCGCCGAACTCCGCGATGTAGGCGATTCCGATGATTTTCAGCATCGTCTTCAGATAGACCGAAGGAATGCCGGACCGGTCCGCAAGCTCCTCCAGCACGGAGATGACGTCGCCGATCTTGCCCACGAACGCGAGGAAAATTCCGACCCCCACGAAGGCGGCGAGCAGATAGGCGAACATCGGCTTCTGTTCCCGGATGACGAGAATAAGCACGGTCGCGAGAAACCCGATTCCGACGATCTGAAGTATGTCCATCCAACCCACCTACTGGAACAGGAAAATGGTCTTGATTTCCTGGAACAAGTCATTGAGCATGCGTACGACCATGAACAGCACGACCACGAACCCGATCAGCGTTACCCAGTGCGCCATATCTTCCTTGCCCATCTGCTTCAACACCGTGTGGATCATCGCCACGATAATGCCGATGCCGGCGATTTGGAAAATGGTGCTGATATCGATGTTCATCGCTATGGCCTCCTAATTGTCCAACGACAACCAAATGCTCCAAGCCGCAATCGCCCGTCCCGCCTATAACATCAGAATGACGACCAGCGCCGCCCCGAGCATGCCCAGGCTGCGGCTCAGCTTCTCGTATTTTCGCTGCTCCTCGCGAGCGGCCCCCTCCTCCGCCTGAAGCTGGTGGAACGCGAGCTTCAGATGCTTGAGCTGGTCCTCCCGGCCGCTTCCACCGAGCGACTCCCCGAGCCTGAGCACCGCTTCCTTCTCCGACTGCTTCATGGCCGTCGCCGGCCAGAACTCGCGGATCGCCTTCTCCCAGCAGTCCCGCACCGTCTCCCCCGATCGCGCTTCGTCTCCGGCGAGAGAAGCGGCGATTCTGGCGAACATCGCCGACAAAGGCTTCGGAATCGCGGCCGCGATTCTGTCCAGCGCTTCCGGCAGCGGGGTTCGGCCGTAGCCGATCTCCGTCTCCAGACGCTGCAAGGCGTGAAGCAGCTCGCGAATTTGCCGCGGCCTGGCGGCGTAGCGGGCCGATTGCACGAGTCCGATCATCGTTCCCGCGAACAGAACGAGCAGAACTCCGACGAACTTAAGCATCTCCGCTTCCCTCCCTTAGGCCGCCGCTAGGCGAACGGATCACCGGCATCGGACGGGATTTGACCGTCACCCGGGCGACCGCGCCCGACGACGCGGCTTCCGCTTCCGGACGAACCGCTCCGGCCGACAATCCGGGAGCGTCCCTCGCCATCGCCGCTCCCGGACGGCCGACCGCGACCTCCCGCTGCGCCTCTTCCGCGGCGACGATCCGGTGCGCCACGCTCCCCCCCGATTTACTCAAGAACACGTAGGCGCCGAACGCTCCTTCCGCGGCCAGCCTGCCGAGCGCCGGCCTGGCCAGCACGTCGGCCATGTCGGCGGCGTGCGCGGTCGCGAGCACGCGCACGCCCGCGTGGATCGCTTCGCGAATCGCCTCCGCGTCCTCCGGCCTGCCGATCTCGTCCACGACGAGCACCTCCGGCGACATCGAGCGAAGCATCATCATCATGCCCTCCGCCTTCGGGCAGGCGTCCAGCACGTCGCAGCGCGGCCCCAGATCGAACGTCGGCACCCCGCGCTCGCTGGCGGCGATCTCCGAACGCTCGTCCACGATGCCGACTTTGCGGCTGCCCCATCCCCTCGCAGCGGGGTGGTGCCAGGTTCCGTAGCTGATGCAGCGGGCCAGGTCCCGGATCAACGTCGTCTTGCCCTGCTGAGGCGGGGAGACGATCAGCGTATGCCGGATCGTTCTGGCCTGAACGTCCAGCAATCCGGGCAGCACGTGGCCGCCGAATCCGGCCCGTGCCCTGGCGATCCGGACGTTGAACCCCGCGATATCCTTCAAGTGGGAGACGGCTCCCCCATCCAGCACGGCGCGGCCGGCCAACCCGATGCGGTGGCCTCCCGCTACCGTGACGTATCCCCTGCGAAGCTCTTCTTCCGCCGCGTAGATGGAATGGTTCGTAATGCGCTCGAGCAGCGCGCGGCACTGGTCGCGGCCCGGTCGATAGGCTTCCGGGCTGCTCTCCGTCAGAGAGCCGTCCTCGCGCACGAACGCATAACGGCTTCCGTAGCCGATCTCCATCGGGCGATTCTCGCGAATGCGAATCTCTTCCAGCGACTCCTTGGCCGCCTCGGGCATTCGCTCGAGAACCGAGCGCAAGGAAGTCGGAAACAGCTCCATGATCGGTTGCGGCAAGCTGACTCCCCCTCTCCGCCGGTAGTGGATCATGCTTGTTCATATGTATGCTTGGACGGCGCGATTATGCCTGCTTGGCCGACTGGCGGGGAAAGTCTCATTTTCTTAATATTCCTATCAGCAGACAGCCGACCCCTGCGAGAATCCAGACGAACTTGGCAGGGGAAAGCTTGTCCGCCAAGCCTACCAATCCGATCGTCGTCGTGGAAATCAGAACGAGCGGGCCGACCAGGGCGAGCATCGAATTGACGGCCAGAGCCTTCTGAACGTCGTTGAGCCGAAGCATGACGATCGCGGCGATCAATTCGATGCTGCCGGATAATACCCGCAGCATCGCCATGCTGAATGCCGCCTTGTCCACAGAACATTCCTCCTTATCGATTGCCGAGTCGTCTTCGCGTTACTATCCTTATGCCGAACAAACCGTTAACTTGTCTCTTAATTTGCGCGCGGGATTCATTTCGGAAGAGTCGGAGAATAAGAGAAGAGCACCATCTTATGGGCTAACGCATATATTGGTCGGGTATTACCCACCTTTGCTGCGAATGAGGAGAGTTGAGCATGCGGAATACGACCCTGCAATCGGAGTGGCCCGATTTGTTGTCCGACCCTAGCGGGCGAAGAGCTTCCAAGCCCCGCCTGACGGGCCGCACGATGGTGTTGGACAAAGGCTTGGGCCAGAGCGCCTTCGAGGATCTGCTAAGCTTGTCCGGGGATTATATCGATATCGTCAAAATCGGCTTCGGCACGTCCCCTCTCTATCCGCCGTCCATCCTTCGGAAGAAAGTCGACCTCGCCGCCGAACGCGGAATCGCCGTCATCCCGGGAGGCACGCTGTTGGAAGCTGCGGTGAAGCTGGACGTCGTCCCAGGCTTCTTTCGTCAGGTGCTGGCGATGCGGTTTACGGGAATCGAGGTGTCGGACGGAACGATCCATCTCGATCGCGACCTTCGCGACGAACTGATCAAGGAGGCGAAATGTCTCGGCCTGCAAGTGTTCACGGAATACGGAAAAAAACGTCCCGGTTCCCGCATCGACTTCGCCGACTTTGCCGCCACCGCCGAACGCGACCTTGCCTGCGGAGCGGACATGGTGACGGTGGAGGCGAGAGAGTCCGGCATCGACGTCGGGTTGTTCGACGAGAAGGGGGCATGCCGGGAGGAGGATCTTTCCTATATCCGCAGCGCCCTGCCGAACCAGGACCGCATTCTCTGGGAAGCTCCTCTTAAAGAGCAGCAGGTCTCCCTGCTGAAAGCGATCGGAGCGCGCGTCAACCTCGGCAACATCCCGTTCCAGGACGTGCTCGCGCTTGAAGCGATGCGCCGGGGCCTTCGCTCGGATACGTTCGAGCTGCAGCGGACTCCTTACTTCGATTACATGATCTGACGGCATCGGGCCGCGGCAACGGGAACAAGCCTCGCGTTCTAAACGCGAGGCTTGTTCCATATCGTGTACCATCTGGAGTTGAACGGGAGCGTGACGCGGATGTTATATGGAGATTTGGTACTGGTCGCGCTCATCGTCATCGGGCTGATCGGCAGGTCGTCGATCATCACGACCGCCGCGTGCATTCTGCTGATCGTTAAGCTCGCCCATCTCGACCGCTACCTGCCCGCCATCGAGAGGAGGGGAATCGAGCTCGGCCTGCTCTTCCTGACGCTGGCCGTGCTTGTCCCATTCGCTTCCGGCCGCGTTCAGCCCAAAGATATTATGGACGCTTTCTCCGGCTGGATCGGCTGGGTCGCCCTGATCGGCGGGGCGATCGGCGCTTTCCTGAACAGCAGAGGTCTCGAGACGCTCAAAGCGGACCCGCAGCTGATCGTCGGCATCGTCATCGGTTCGATCGTCGGCGTCGTGCTGTTTCGCGGCATCCCCGTCGGTCCGCTCATGGCCGCCGGCATTACCGCCGTCATCATCAAGCTGGTCCAGTTGCTCGCGGGAAAATAAAGGGACTGAACCATAAAAATTGGATTGATCGATGAACAAAAACGGGGGATGTATCTCCTTCCCCTGCTGATACGATCATGAAATCAGGAATCGATTAACCCGTACTAGGGTAATTTCATGACCGTATGAGGCAGGCGCTTTCGCTCTCCAGGAGATACATACCCCTATTTCTTTTTCGATCCTTTAAATGGTCTGGCTTACAGCTCAGTCCCTCTGCTCTGACTTATGAAACAGTCCTATCCTTAGCGCCGCTCGGAGGGACCGCCGACGAACGCGGTGTCCGCCGTATCCAATCCGTACGCGGTGTGAAGCGCGCGAATGACTTCCTGTACCGGCTCGGCGGCGATGACGCAGGAAACTTTGATCTCCGACGTGCTCACCATTTTGATGCTGACGCCAACGCTGGAGATCGCCTCGAACATTTGTGCGGCGACTCCCGGATTCGACACCATTCCCGCTCCCACGATCGACACTTTCACGAGACCTTCCTCGAACGTCGCTTCGCGGTAAGGCACTTCCGTCTTAATGCCGGCGAGAACGTCCAGCGCTTTCGAACGGTCGGCCAGCGATACTGTGAACGAGAAGTCCGCCTTGCCGTCCTGCACGCCGCTTTGCACGATGATGTCTACGTCAATGCCTTGCTCCGCCAGCGCTCCGAACATTTTGGCCAATACGCCCGGCACGTCCTCGACGCCCAGCACGCTGATGCGGGCCACGTTTTTATCCGCTGCGATTCCTCTTACGACGATTCCTTGCTCCATTTGCGCTTCCTCCCTCACGAGCGTGCCTGCGTTATTCGTAAAGCTCGAGCGTACGACCAGGTTTACGTTGTAATGCTTCGCGTATTCGACCGCGCGCGGATGAAGCACCGCGGCCCCCAGATGCGCCAGCTCCAGCATTTCGTCGTACGAAATTTCGTCCAGCTTCCTCGCGCATTTGACGACGCGCGGATCGGTGGAATAGATGCCGTCGACATCCGTGTAGATTTCGCACACGTCGGCTTTCAGCGCCGCGGCCAACGCGACCGCCGTCGTATCCGAGCCGCCGCGGCCGAGCGTCGTAATCTCTCCGCCCTCGGTCATTCCTTGGAACCCGGCGACGATAACGACGTTCCCTTCGTCGAGTGAAGCGAAAATCCGCTCCGGCGAAATGTCGCTGATCTTCGCCTTGCCGTGCGTCGCTTCCGTAACGATACCGGCCTGCCACCCCGTGTAAGATTTAGCGCCATGCCCGAGTTTATGGATCGCCATGGACAGCAAAGCGACGGAGATTTGTTCGCCCGTCGTCAGCAGCATATCCATCTCGCGAGCAGGCGGGTTGCCGTTAATCTCTCTCGCCTTGTCGATCAAATCATCCGTTGTATCTCCCATCGCCGACACGACGACGACGACCCGGTCGCCCTGCAGCTTCTTCTCCACGATTCGCTGCGCCACCCGGCCCATCCGCTCAGTCGTGCCTACGGAACTTCCGCCGAATTTCATCACTGTCAATGACACCGGTAGCCACTCCCCCAGTCAACTTTCCAAGCTAATAAAAGAACACTGCATACAGCATTATATTATAGCATAAGTCCATTGGCCCAAAAAGAACAAAAATAATGTCGACATTTTGAAGAGGCTGCCTCTCCGAATTCCAAGCAAAAACGCCTTCAGCACCCGTAGGACGGCGAAGGCGTCTTGTCGGGTACGATGCAGATTATCCCCTTCCGTCAGTCCTCCCCAGCATCACACCTGGCGTTCATTCCTTCCTTTTATCGCTATCCCGTTCGATCAGTCTGTTCTATCTCTCCCCTTCCATTCTCTGCGTCTTTTGCCGCTATCCCCTCCGTTCAGTTTCACGCCGCGCCTAGCCCATCGCTTTTCATCCCTTTTGCCGCTATCCCCTCCGTTCAGTTTCACGCCGCGCCTAGCCCATCGCTTTTTCATCCCTTTTGCCGCTATCCCCTCCGTTCAGTTTCACGCCGCGCCTAGCCTATCGCTTTTCATCCCTTTTGCCGCTATCCCCTCCGTTCAGTTTCAGGCCGCGCCTAGCCCATCGCTTTTTCATCCCTTTTGCCGCTATCCCTTTGAGTCAGTTGGTAGTCACGTCCAGTTGCTTGCGGATTGATTCCATTCTTCCACAATCACCTATCCTGAACTCACGAAGTCTAGCGACCGTTCCTGGTCTGGCAGACTGACTCGTGCCTCACGGCAATACTCCTTAAACTTGAATGATCCGCTCCTTTTCAAATGGACCGAAGCAAGTCCCTCACACTCTAGATCCCGCTTTTTTCAAAGGTACTGAGCTAGCGGGATACAGACAAATGAAGGATAGATCATAGCCGATCTCGCAGAATGCGTACGACCAACCTGATTGGACGGGATACCGGCAAAAGGGTGGAAAAGACACTATGAACATATTCGGAAAGTGGCGCAGGTAAGCTGAGTCGACGGGATACCGGCAAAGGAAGGGAAACGGCACTACGTACATATTCGAAAATGTGATACAGACAACCTGACTGGACGGGATACCGGCAAAAAGGCGTGATTTTATACTTTCTGGTAAGCGCAAAAATCCCCGACCCGCCGTCAGGCGGAATCGAGGATTCGGAAAGTCGAGAAGCTTAAGCGCGCGATACGTATCTGCCTTCGCGCGTATCGATCGTCAGCACGTCGCCTTCGTTAATGAACAGCGGAACTTGAACGTTAAAGCCGGTTTCCAACTTCGCGTTCTTCGTCGCGCCCGTAGCGGTGTTGCCTTTGATTCCCGGCTCGGTTTCCACGACTTTGAGATCGACGCTGTTCGGAATCGTAATGCCGATCATCTCGCCTTGGTAGCTGGAGATGTTGACGGTCATGTTTTCCGTCAGGAAATTGATTTCCCATTCCAGCTGCGCCTTGGTCAGCTCGAACTGGTCGAATGTCTCGTTGTCCATGAACGTGTATTCGGCGCCCGAGTTGTACAGGTACTGCACCGCACGGTTTTCGACGTGGGCGCGAACGACGTTCTCGCCTGCGCGGAACGTCTTCTCCACCACGTTGCCGTTGCGCAGGTTTTTGAGCTTAGAGCGTACGAATGCGGCGCCTTTGCCCGGTTTAACATGTTGGAAGTCCAGAACGGTGCACAGAGCGCCGTCCACTTCGATAGTCAAGCCTGTTTTAAAATCGTTGACAGAAATCACTTCGATACTCCTCCTGTAGAGACATTGCTCTTGATTAGTCCAACTCGATCAGCCGCTTGGGCGAGCTTGTCAGAATGCGGATACCGCCTTCTGTCATCACGACGTCGTCCTCGATCCGAACCCCGCCGAAGCCGGGGAGGTAGATGCCCGGCTCGACCGTCACGACCATGCCGGGGGTCAGCACAACATCGCCGGTAAGCGACAGCCGCGGCGATTCGTGAATCTCCAAACCGATTCCGTGTCCCGTACCGTGACCGAAATATTCCCCATAACCATACCGTGTGATGATATCTCTCGTCAAGGCGTCGCCTTCTTTTCCGGTCATCCCCGGACGCAGATGATCGAGGGCGTATTGCTGCGCTTCCTGCACGATCGCGTAGATTTCCTTGTGTTTGTCGCTCGCTTTGCCAACGACAACCGTACGCGTAATATCCGAGCAGTAGCCTTTGTAATAGGCGCCGAAATCAAGCGTGACGAATTCGCCGGCGCCGATCGTCTTGTTACTGGCGACTCCGTGCGGCAACGCCGAACGTTCGCCGGAAGCGACAATCGTGTCGAAAGACGAGCTCGTCGCGCCCTGCGAACGCATGAAGAACTCGATCTCCAGAGCGATCGACCGTTCGGTCGCGCCGGGCTTCAGAAACGCCAGAATGTGATCGAAGGTCCGATCCGCCAAGTCGGCCGCTTCCTGCAAAATCGCCAGCTCGTCCTCGTCCTTCGTCATCCTCAGCTTCTCAACAATGCCTTCGGACCGCAGCAGCTCCGCCGGGCGGAATGCCTCTTCCATTTTCCGATAGGCCGCATAGGTGACGTCCTGCTCTTCGATCAGCAGCTTCTCCGCGCCCCACTCCTTCAGCAGTCCCGCGATCGTCGCGTTCATGTCTGCGCCGTGCTTCAAGATGTCGAAGCCCCGCGCCTGCTCAGCGGCCTGTTCGGTATAGCGGAAATCGGTCACGAACATAGCCTTGTCCGCCGAGATCAGCGCTGCTCCGGACGTTCCGGTAAAACCGGTCAAATAGCGCACGTTAAGACGATTCGTGACAAGAAGCGCATGGCCTTCCGTTCCGGCGATCGCTTCTCGCAAACGGGCAACCCTAAGATTAGGCATTCGTTCTTCCTCCCTCTATGTGCCGGCACAGCGCCATGAGCCCCAGCTCGTAGCTGTCCGCTCCGAATCCCGCGATCTGTCCGACCGCGACCGCCGCCGTCAGCGAAGTATGGCGGAAAGCTTCGCGCTTATGAATGTTGGAGAGATGAACCTCGACGACGGGAAGCCCGACGGACGAGAGCCCGTCCCTCAGAGCATAGCTCGTGTGGGTCAGCGCGCCCGGATTAATCAGAATACCGTCGCGCTTGCCGTAGGCGGCATGGATTTCGTCCAGCAAAGCCCCTTCGTGATTCGATTGGAAAAAGCTCAGTTCGGCCCCCAAAGAAACGGAGAGCTTCCTTAGACGCGCCTCGATCTCCGCCAGCGTTACGGCGCCGTAGACGCCCGGCTCGCGAATGCCGAGCATGTTCAAGTTCGGGCCGTTCAGTACCAGTATGCTTGCCATTGTCCTGTTCCTCCCGCTCCGTAGCCGTCGTCGGTCGGCCTGGCCGACCGGGCCAAGTACATCAGACATTGTAACACACCGGCGGCTTTCAGGAAAACGGTGGAATTAAGCTTTTTGCGCTCTCGCCGTTTACGAGGAAGGCTGCGGGGAGCCTTCCGCGGCTTTGCGGGTCGGTTCCCGGCTCGCTTCGTCATGGAGCTCGAACGCGATGCTGTAGCCGATGAACAGCCCCCAAAGCAGGAACAGGCAGAAATCCGTGATGATGCTGTCCCAACCGATCCGGTTAAGCGGCGGAAGCGCTCCAATGTAAGGTCCGGCCCATGCGTACACGAGCGCCCACCAGGCGGCGCCGAACCCTAGTCCCGGCCAAGGACCTGCCAGCTTGCCGAGCAGCGCAACGTAGACGAGCGCCGCCAGCATCGACATCGCGATGAACGCGCCCAATCCTCCCAGCTGCCAATAGAAGCCTCCGAGCCAGGCCCGAGGGACGAACGGATCGAGCAGAAACGCTTGCGTCACGCTCGTAAAATTGAGTCCGGTCGCCAGCCAGCGGAGCAGCCCCCAGATGAAGCCGGCGAAAAAGCCGATTTTCAGACTGAACAAGATCGGTCGGGTCGGAGCCGGCTCGCTCTCTCCGGTCTTCCGACGATTTTCGTATTTAGGTGCGGACGTCATGCGCTTTCATCCTTCCACGGCAAGGTTGGCAATTCGCGGTTAGTATGGCCTCATCCGCTTTGGGCTACTCCTGGCGCGGGCCGTCTCCCCCATTGCCAGTGGCTTTCTATCCCCCGATCCTGTAAAATAGAATTACTCGGGGCTCAGGTTCGGCCGCCCCCAGATTTATCCGTAAAGCAGGTGACCCGTCATGTCAAAACCATCTCCCTCGATCTATGGAGGACAGGCCGTCATAGAAGGCGTCATGTTCGCCGGCAAGCACGTTCACGTGACCGCGGTTCGCCGCAAAGATCAGCAAATCACCTTCCTGGAAGTGCCCAAGAAGCCGACTCCGGTTCTTAACAAGATCAAGAAGATTCCGTTCGTCCGCGGCATTGTAGGCATCGTCGAATCCGCGGCCAAAGGCTCCCAGCATCTGACCTACTCGGCCGAAGCGTACGCCGAAGACGAAGCGGGTCCGGAAGAAGCGGTTAAACAGAAGGAGCAGGAGAAAGAGAAGGATCGCTGGAACCTGACGATGATTTTAGGAGTTGCCGTCGTGGGTATACTATCTTTCGTCGTAGGCAAGCTGATTTTCACTTTGGTGCCGGCTTTCGTCGAAGGGCTGATCTTTAGCCAAGCCTTCGAGAATAAAATAATGCACAACCTGCTTGAAGGCGTCATCAAAATCATCCTCTTGCTTGTATACTTGTGGTTCATCTCGCAGACGCCGATGATCAAGAGGCTGTTTCAGTATCACGGCGCGGAGCACAAAGTCATCAGCGCATACGAAGCGGGATCTGAGCTTACGGTCGAGAAAGTGCAGAAATTCAGCCGGCTTCACTACAGATGCGGCAGCAGCTTTATTATTTTCACCGTAATTGTCGGCGTCATCATCTATTCTTTCTTCACCTGGGACTCGATGGCCGAGCGCATTATGCAGCGCATCCTGCTGCTTCCGGTCGTGCTGGGCGTCTCCTACGAGGTGCTGAGATGGACGAACGCGCTTCGGGACATCCCGGTATTGAAATGGCTCGGAGCTCCGGGCCTGTGGCTGCAGCTACTGACGACCAAGGAACCCAGCGACGACCAAGTGGCGGTCTCCATCGCGTCTTTTAACCGGATGAGAGAGCTCGACAACGAGAGCTCGACTCCGCGCGTGGCGCTTGCCAAGCAGGCTTAAAGTTGTTCCCGGCATGCCAAGATCATTGATGTATCCGGAGGAGGATGCGCATGAGAAACCGAATCCAGCCCTGGTTTGCCGTCGTGCTGGCGTTTATGGCGATCGGCGTGATTACGAGGATGATGCAGGGCTCCGTCGATTCGTGGGCGATTCCGCTCGGACTGGCAGCGATCGTGTTTCTGCTGTACAAATTTCCGCCGGACAGATGGAGAAAGCCGAAGCAGCGGAGCCGCCCTCCCGTCAAGAAGCCGCGTCCGGATTTCCGCGGCGCTTCCTCGAAGACGGAACGAAGACGCGCTTCTCCTTTCACCGTCATCGAAGGGCGGAAGGACCGGGACGACGAGCCGCCCCGGTATCACTGAAGCAAGGGGCAGTTCCGTCGGCCATGGGTTTGGCCGGGGAACTGCCCCTTCGCTTTGCCTGCTTCCGCCACCTGGCGATCTTCCCCCGCGTTCCTCACCTCGGTTTGGAGATGTTCACCTTGAGCACCCCGGCTTTGCGGTCCCAGCTTTGAAAAAACTTCTCCCCCGCCTCCAGCCCCGAACGGTACAAAGCCTCGCTCTTCTCCGGAGTCAGATGAAACTGCGTCCCGCTGACGCCCAAAGTCGGAATTTTGATCGTGCGAATCTCCTTGTTTTTCTCGATATACCTTTCGTCGTGCGCGCTGAGCATCGTCTCGAACATCGCCTGGAACATCGATACCGGCCCGTTGATTCGACGGGGCTGCGCGTCGGAACGTCCTACCATCTGAAAGCCGATCACGGACGTCGCCGGATCGGACGAACCGTCTTGCTGAAACAGCCATAACGGAAAGTTGCTCAGCAAGCCGCCGTCAACGACATAGGAAAATCTCGAACGCACCGCTTGCTTTTTGCGTTCCTTGAACGGTTGGCGCAGAACGACCGGATCGAAAAAATAAGGAATGCTCGTGCTCATCCGCACGGCCCTGGCGACGGAGAAGCGTTCCGGCGCGATTCCGTACTGGGAGACGTCTCCGGGAAGGACGAGCAGTCTTCCGTTCGTAATATCCGAAGCGATAATTCGCAGCTTCCCGTCCGGCAAGTCGCCGAAAGTGCGAACCCCTTTGGATGCGAGCAGCTCCGCGACCCATTTCTCCAGCCGCTTGCCGGAATAGAGCCCTTTGCGCAGGAAGAGGCGCACCGCCGGAAAAGCGCTCTTCCTCAGCAGGGAGGCCGGCGGCGTCCGCTCGATCGCGGCCTTCATCTCGTCGGCCGTATACCCGGCCGCCAGCAGCGCGGCGACGATGCTTCCCGACGACGTGCCCGCGACCCGATTGAACACGATGCCGTGCTTTTCCGCCGCGCGGACCGCCCCCGTCAGCGATATTCCCCTTACTCCTCCGCCTTCGAACACCGCATTTACCCGAGTCGTCTCCACTTGCCCTCGCCTCCCCGCGGACTTCGCGCAAGTCGCGGCCGCACCTTCCGGCCCCTTGCTTTCATCCATATGCGTTCGGCGATGGCCCTAATACACCAACACGGATCTCCCCGAATCGAAAAAGCAGCCGTCCCCTCCGCGGGTTCGGCTGCTCTGTTGCATGATCGTTATTCTCGTTCACTCGCTGTCCATCTCGGACCGGATCTTCACCAGCTCTTCCGCGCGGGACGGATCGCGGTTGAAGTATTCGACGAGCGACTCGATGCACGTGATGGAATCCCAGCTCAGATGGTGCTCGATTCCTTCCACGTCTGCGTAAATTTTATCCTCCTGAACTCCGATGATCGTCAGGAAAGTTTCTAGGAGATGATGGCGGTCGACCAGCCTCTTGCCGATCTTCTTGCCCTTGTTCGTCAACACGAGACCCCTGTACTTCTCGTAGATCAAGTAATTATCCTTGTCCAGCTTCTGGATCATCTTCGTAACCGAGGAAGGATGCACTTCCAACCCTTCGGCAATGTCGGAGACGCGGGCGTAGCCCTTCTCGTCGATCAAGCGGTAAATCCTCTCCAAATAGTCTTCCATACTTGGGGTAGGCAACGCTAGTCCCCCTTTCCTTCCATATCATACACCGTTTGACGCAAACCGAGCAAGTCTGAACTCGCCGTCCGCCAAGAAAAGTATCAAGACGCCTTTTCGATTGCATAATAAGCCTAATCGGATTGTTATAACAAGAAACGGAGGTTTGAACGATGTCCCTCACCGATGCGCCTTCCCGGCGCGCGAAGGAAACCGGGCTGTTCGTGCCCGAGCTCGTTTATTTCGAGCCGGCGGCGCTCGAATATCCGAAAGGAAGGCGCATTCTCGACTGGGTCGAGCAGCGCGGATTGCCTTACCGTACGACGGCGTCCCATAACCGAATTACGAATCTGCCCGGCGACACCGAGCTGGAGCAGTACAAGACGGCCAAACGCACCTTGGTCGTCGGCTTGCGCAAAACGCTCAAATTCGACACGTCCAAGCCGTCCGCCGAATACGCCCTGCCTCTGGCCACCGGCTGCATGGGTCACTGCCATTATTGTTATTTGCAAACGACGCTGGGAGCCAAGCCCTATATTCGGGTTTACGTCAACACCGAGGACATCTTCGCGGCCGCCAAGTCGTACATCGAGGAGCGCGCGCCCGAGCCGACCCGATTCGAGGCGGCTTGCACGTCCGATCCCGTCGGCCTGGAGCACTTGACCGGCTCGCTCGCCGAAGCGATCGAGTTCATGGCCGATCAGCCTCTGGGCAGACTTCGGTTCGTGACCAAATACCATCACATCGATTCGCTTCTCCCTCTGCGGCATAACGGCCATACGCGCATCCGCTTCAGCGTCAATTCGGATTACGTCATCCGCAACTTCGAACCGGGCACGTCCCGTATTCACGAACGCATAGAAGCCGCGGGCAGGATCGGCAAGGCCGGCTATCCGCTCGGCTTCATCGTCGCGCCGATCATCTGGTACGACGGATGGCGCGAAGGCTACGGCGAGCTGTTCGATAAGCTGGCGGAGGCTCTGCCCGCGGAAGCGGCGAATGACCTGACGTTCGAGCTCATCCAGCACCGCTTCACGAAGACGGCCAAGACGGTCATCGAGAAGCGGTATCCGAAGTCGAAGCTGGAGATGGACGAGGCGAAGCGCAAGAAAAAATGGGGGCGCTGGGGCCAGCACAAATACGTGTATCCCGACGAACAAGCGGAAGCGCTCCGCGAATGGATCACGGAGCGCATCTTCGAGCGTTTTCCACAAGCCCGCATCGAGTACTTCACATAATATCGAACAGCCACTTCGGCGTAATGCTTTGCAGCCAGATCGTAATTTGCGTCATCTTGTCGGTGAACAGCAGCACGCCCATGAGGATCATCATCGCTCCGCCGGCTTTCATGAGGGCGTTCGAGTATTTCAGAATCCATCTGGCGGTGCCGAGGAAGAAAGCAAGAATGAAAAACGGCAAGGCGAATCCGAGCGAGTATGCCGTCGTCAATCCGACCCACGTACCGGGATTGCTTGCGGACAGCAGCAGGATCGAGCCGAGAATCGGACCGACGCACGGCGACCATCCGGCGGAGAAGCCGATGCCGAACACAAACGAGCCGAGATAGCCGCCCGGCTTCCACTTCAAGACCAGCTTGCGTTCCTTCATCAGCAGCTGCGGCTGAAAGATGCCCATCAGGAACAAGCCCATCAGCACGATGAAAATGGCTGATATTTTACGAATCGTATCCTGATAATCCCTGAAAACGTCGGTGAACGCATTGGCGCCGTACGCCAGCGCGAAAAACACGAACGAAAAGCCAAGGATGAAAAAGAACGTGTGGCTCATCGTCTTCATGCGCATGCTGCGGCTCGTATCCGTCTTGATCTGATTGACGGAGACGCCGGTTATGTAGGATAAGTACGCCGGATACAGCGGCAGGCAGCAGGGCGAAATAAATGAGGCCAAGCCTGCGGCGAAGGCGATTCCGACGTTTAAGTCCGCCATTGCGTATCCCTCCTGGACCTAGGTTCTGATTAACCGCGTCGAAGCGATGGACACCGCCAGGATGGCGATGAGCAGCAGCACGACCGTTCCGCCCGGAGCGAGGTTGGCGACGCCGGCGATCCACAGTCCGGCCAGCACCGCCGCCTCGCCGATGACGACGACGAGAATGACGGCTTGCTTAAAGCTGCGCGACAGCGCCAGACTGCACGCGGCCGGAATCGTCAGCAGGGCGGACACGAGCAGCGCGCCGACGATCTTGATCGCCGCGCTGACGACGAGAGCGGTTAATATACTAAGCATAATATTAAAATACTTCATAGGCAAACCGCTCACCGCCGCCGCGTCTTCGTCGAACGTCAGCAAGAACAGCTCTTTCTTGTGAATGAGCACCATCGAGAGCACGACGACCGTAACGCCCAAGATAACGTAGATGTCCGTATAATCGAGCGTATAAATGCTTCCGAACCAAAATGAATTGGCGTTCTGGTTAAAACTCTTACCTATCGTAAACAGCAACGAAGCGAGCGCGATCCCCCCCGACATGATGATGGCCAGCGACAGCTCCGCGTACGTGCGGTACGCCTTGCGCAGCCACTCAATCCCGAACGAAGCCGCTATCGCGAACAGCAAACCGACCGCAACCGGATATACGTTTATGAGGAAGCCGAGCGCGACGCCCGCGATGCTTACGTGGGCCAGCGTGTCCCCGATCATGGCCAAGCGCCTGAGCACGAGAAACAGCCCCATCAGCGGAGCGGTTATCGCGATCAAGGCGCCTCCAATCAGAGCCCTCTGGAAAAATTCAGCCGATAAAAGTTCCAATCCCGGTTACCCTTCTTTCCGCAACGAGTGCAGCAAATCCGTGCCTTGGCAATCTTCCAGGTCGTGGGAGTGGCGAACGTAGAAGCTGAGCTTGCCGCTGCGCTCCTTCGGCTCCTCGCCCAAGTAGGAGCGGACCATGTCCATGTCGTGGGACACCATCAGGAACGTAATGTTGTGCCTTTGATGCATATGCTTGATCATGTGGAAAAAGTTTTGCTGCGTCTCGATGTCGATGCCGGTAAGCGGCTCGTCCAAGATGAGCAGCTTCGGGTTGTTGATCAGCGCCCGCGCCAAGAACACCCTCTGCTGCTGCCCTCCGGACAACGCTCCGATCCGCTTATCCCCGAGATCCTCGATCTTCAGCGCCTTCAAGGCGTCGTCGCAGCGCCCGACATCCTCCTTGGATATGCGGCGAAACAGCTTCTTCCTGCCGTACAATCCCGACAGGACGACTTCCTTCACCGTGGCCGGGAACAGCGGGTTGAAGTGGCTCCTCTGGGGAACGTAGCCGATCAGATTCCAGTCCTTGAACTGGGCCGCGGGCGTTCCGAACAGCGAGACGGAGCCTTTCTGCGGGCGGGTCAAGCCGACGATCATTCTCAGCAGCGTCGTTTTGCCCGCTCCGTTGGAGCCGATCAGCCCGACGAAATCCCGTTCCATGATGCGGAAGCTCACGTCCTGCAAGATCGGCTGGTTATCGTAGGAGAACGACACTCCGCTCAGGCTCACGATCTCCTGATGGCAGCCCGCTTGCGCCGTTTTTGCCGCCGTCGCCGCCCTCGTTTCCGTCGCTCCCGCCGCCGTCGTTGCATCCGTTGCCGTTGCGTTCATCCGAAGCCCTCCTTTCTTGCGTTCATATGGCTTCTAATCCTTATATGTTAGATTACTGCAGCGCCTTCTGCAAGTTTTCCAGATTGCGCTCCATCAGCGTAAAGTAGTTTTCTCCCGCTTTTTCCTGCTCCGAAGTAAGCCCCTCCAGCGGATTCAACACGAGCGTGTCCACCTTAGCTTCTCTCGCCAGCGTATCGGCCAATTGCTGGGACACGAGCTCCTCGAAGAAAATGTAAGGAATGCCGTTTTCCTTCACGAACTTGGCGATCTCCAGCAAATCTTGCGCTCTCGGCTCGGCTTCCGGGGACAGCCCCATGATCGCGATCTGGTTCAACTTGTAATCCCGGGCCAAATATCCGAACGCCTGGTGAGAGACGACGATGTCGCGGCGCTCGTAGCCGGACAGCTCCTTGGTAAACTTGTCGTCCAGTTCGCGCAGCTTGCTCTCCAGCTTGGAATAGTTGCTCTCGTAAGCCGTACGGTTGGCCGGGTCCACCTGCACGAACGCATCCAAAATGTTGGCGGCCATCACCAGCGCGGAGCGCGGACTGGTCCACGTATGCGGATCGACGTCCAGATCGGAGTGGCTGTGACCGGGTTCTTCGCCGTCATGAGCCTCGCCGCCCGCTTCGCCCTCATGCTCGTCGTCGTGATTTTCCTCGGCGCCTTCTTCTCCCTCGTGACCGTGTCCGTCCTCGGCCCCTTCTTCTCCCTCGTGACCGTGTCCGTCCTCGGCCCCTTCTTCACCTTCGTGCCCGTGCCCGTCCTCGGCCCCTTCTTCACCTTCGTGCCCGTGCCCGTCCTCGCCCTTATGCTCGTGGTCGTGCTCCGGATTGCCCTGGATCAGCTCGATCCCTTTGCTCGCCTCGACGGTGAGCACTTGGCTGCCCGCTCCGAGCCCTTTCAGGAAGCCGTCGACCCAGCCTTCCAGACCCGCGCCGTTGTAGAGGAACAGTTGGGCTTTGGACGCGGCGTCCAGATCGCGGCTCTTCGGCGTCCATTCGTGCGGCTCGACGCCCGCGGCGATCAGGTTCACGACGTGCGCATGCTCGCCGCCGATCTCCTTGGCGAAGAAATACAGCGGGTAGAAGCTGGTGACCACGTTCACCTTGCCTTCCGCTTGCGAATAGGAATCGTTCTTGCCGCAGCCGGCCAGAAGCGCAACGGAAACGCTCAACGCTATGATCAAAGACAATTTGAAAGATGATGTTTTCATGATAGACCCCTTAATCGTAATCTTTTTTATTAACAGATCCGATTATAGGCCGCCAACCGCCCGCTGTCAACTTCGTATTGTTGGGCAAGCCCGCGCCCGACCATGAGTACCGCGCCGCGTGCTTATTGCTCGCCTCCACTCGCCCCCCTCTTCTCTTCATCTTAACGACGGAAACGTCGGCGAAAGAAAAAGGCACCCTGTCCCTCGCCGCGCTTAAACGCGGCGATAAAGATCAGAATGCCATGATAACCGTTCCTATGGAGCAAGCAGAACGGGGCCTTCCGCGGGTTCCTTCGCGAATTCTCCCGCGCCCTACTTCACGATCGCGCCGTTAGGCATGCCGTCCGGAACCGTAGCCAGCGTCAGCTGATCGCCCTGGGACGCGGCGAGAATCATGCCTTGGGACATCTCGCCTCTCAGCTTGACCGGCTTCAGGTTCGTTACGCAAATCACTTTGCGGCCGATCAGTTCCTCCGGCTTGTAAAACTTGGCGATGCCGGATACGACCTGCCGGCGCTCGAAGCCGAGATCGAGCTGCAGCTTAAGCAGCTTGTCGGCCTTCGGAACCGGTTCGCAAGCTACGACCTGCGCGACCCGAAGCTCGACCTTCATGAAGTCGTCGATCGTAATTTCCGGCGCGAGCTCCGGAGCTTCCTCCGCGGCCGCCTCCGCCGGCACCGCGGTTTCCGCGCTTGCGGCGGCAGCTGCGCCGCCCATCGAGCCGGAAATCCATGCGACTTCTTCGGCCAAATCCAGACGCGGGAAGATCGGGTCGCCTTTGCTGATTTTCGTGCCGGCCAGCTTCGCCCCGAACTCGCGCAGGCTCTCCCATGCCGTCAGCTCGCCTTCCGCCAGTCCCAATTGCGTCCACATGCTCCGAGGCGCATGCGTCAGGAACGGCTGGATCAGAATCGACACGATCCGCAGGCTTTCCGCCAAGTGCCCCATGACGGAAGCCAGCACCGCGCGGTCCGCCTCTTCCTTGGCCAGTGTCCAAGGCTTCGTCTCGTCGATATATTTGTTCGTCCGGCCGACCAGCGTCCAGATCGCGGACAACGCCACGGAGAACTCCATGTTCTCCATCGCCGCCTCCACCTTCTCCACCGTCGCCAGCGCCGTCCGCTCCAGATCGCCGTCGAATTCCGTCACGCCGAGGCCGAATTGCGGCACCTCGCCTCCGAAATACTTGTCGATCATCGCTACCGTACGGTTGAGCAGGTTGCCCAGATCGTTGGCCAGATCGTAGTTGATTCGTTCCACGAAGTTTTCCGGCGTGAACGCGCCGTCCGCTCCGAAAGGCACTTCCCGCAGCAGGTAATAACGAACGGCATCCAGGCCGAAGTGATCGATCAGCTTGACCGGGTCGACGACGTTGCCCTTCGACTTGGACATTTTGCCGTCCTTCATGAGCAGCCAGCCGTGCGCGAATACCTTCTGCGGCAGCGGCACGCCAAGCGCCATCAGCATAATCGGCCAATAGATCGTATGGAAGCGGACGATCTCCTTGCCGACGAGATGGACGTTGGCCGGCCAATATTGGCGGTAAGCTTCATCCGCGTCCGTCCCGTATCCGAGCGCCGTAATGTAGTTGGACAACGCGTCGATCCACACGTAGATGACGTGCTTCGGGTCTCCCGGAACCGGGACGCCCCAGTTGAACGTCGTCCGCGACACGGCCAAGTCTTCCAGCCCCGGCTTGATGAAGTTGTTGATCATCTCCGTCTTGCGCGATTCCGGCTGGATGAAGTCGGGGTGATCCTCATAATATTGCAGCAGGCGATCGGCGTATTTGCTCATCCGGAAGAAGTAGCTCTCTTCCTTGACCAGCTCCACCGGATGGCCGCTGTCCGGGCTTTTGCCGCCGACGACCTCTCCCGCGTCATTGCGCTCCACGTCGACCAATTGCGACTCCGTGTAGTACGTTTCGTCCGGGATGCTGTACCAGCCTTCGTACTCGCCCTTATAGATGTCCCCTTGCTCCAGCAGCTTCGCGAAAATATCCTGGACGACCTTCGTATGGCGGGGTTCCGTCGTGCGAATGAAGTCGTCGTTGGAAATTTCCAGCTTCCTCCACAGCTCCTTGATACCGACGACGATGTCGTCGACGAACTGCTGCGGCGTCTTGCCCGCTTCCTGCGCCTTCCGCTCGATCTTCTGCCCGTGTTCGTCCGTTCCCGTCAAGTAACGCACGTTGTATCCGCGCAGCCTTTTGTAGCGCGCCATCGCGTCTCCCGCCACCGTTGTGTACGCATGGCCGATATGCAGCTTGTCGCTCGGGTAATAGATCGGCGTCGTAATGTAGAACGATTTTTCCTTTTCCGTCATTGCGTTCATCTCCTTCGCGGTTTAAAAAACATAAAGCTCCCGTCCGTATGGGACGAGAGCTGCGCTCACGCGGTACCACCCAAATTCCTCCCGCAGGACCACAGTCCCGCGAAAGCTCATTAAGCCGATCTTTAACGCCGATCTCCGCGTCGCTCCCTCACCGATACGGCTTGCCGCCGCGCCATGCTCGAAAGCGATTCCTCCAGGACCATCTTCCAAGGCCGCCCTATGCCGGTTCTCAGCTCCCCCGGCTCTCTGCGATAGTTCGTCTCCTCGTACTTATCCCTTCACTGGAAACAATATAGCACAAAATATAACCGAACGGACGCCGTCGTGTCAAGTCGATTCCTGCTTCTTCCGCTCCGGAACGGGATCGAAGCCGCCGGGGTGGAACGGATGGCATTTGCAGATCCGTTTGACGGCGAGGTAAGAGCCTTTGGCGGCGCCGTGCACCTCGATCGCCTCCAGCGCATACTCCGAGCAGGTAGGCAGGAAGCGGCAGGTCGGCGGCTTCAGCGGTGAAATGAACTTGCGATAGACGTGAATCGGCGCCTGCAGCGCGCGGCGGGCGACGCTCATCTCGCTTCCGGCACGGAGCCCGAAGCCGCCTCCCGGCAATCCCCGCAATACCGCTTGAATTTGACCCCGTCTTCGAACACGATCTGCTCCACTACGTCCATATCCAGCAGCAGCAGCCGCAAATTCCGGTACGCCGTATCGAAACTAAGCCCAGGATATACCCTCTGCATGATGAGTTCCGTCGTTCCCACGAGATACCCTCCCGCAACCCTTTTATTCTTTTACTATGCAACAAACCCAATCTGCCGTCAAACCGCGCAAGATGTGGGCGAGCCCCTAGGCCTTCGAACAGGCAACCGGGAGCGGTCGCCGTATAATGTACAACATCCCAAGGAAGGAGAATGATCTAAGTGTCCGATCATCCAAAATGCAACAGCAAGGCCATTTTTGATCCGCCGCAAACGGTATTCGAAGACTACTATCATCCGCAGCATGTCGATGTCGTTCATCAGATTCAAGTCATCAGACGCCATCACTGCGTCCCGGTTTATCACCATAAGACCAGCGTGTCCGTAAAAGACGTCTACTGCGGGGACTTCGAGGGCGTTAACAACCGCGAAGGCAACGTCGTCACGTCCAACTGGAGAAGCAAACGCCGCTAACGCTCTCTCCGATCACCGGCCGCCCCGATCGCCGCCCCCCGTCGCGCGGTCGGGGCGGCTCTTCGTCCCGGCGGTCGAGCTCCCTTCCTGGCCGACCGCGAAGAAATCGCTTCCATTATTCCGTATGCTAAGGAAGCCGCCCGCATCCGTTCGACCCGCGCGAGCGACCCCCGACTCCCCGTTCAAGAGAACCACGTGTTCACCACGAGCACCATCGTCACGAAAGAGACCGCCGACAACCCCAAATAAATGCCACCCTGACGCTTCTTCAATTGAAAAAAGCGCAGCACGCCCATGCTCAGAAACGAACCGATCATCGTAATGAAAATTACTCCCGCGATGAACAAACCGGGCGACACTTGCGATACGTCCGTGATTTCCACTGCCTTGCCCCCTTAACGAATGCCTGATCCAATATTCCGAATGTTAGTTTCCTCTAGCATTATAACGTTTTACGTTTGGATAAACAATTCGTATTCGTTCTTTTCGGGGGGCCTCCGTTTAAAGCGGAGGACAATCTGCCGCTCATTTTTCATGATCGCTTTGCCGGATCGCGCATAGACGAGGCTCGGAAACCGGATCACCCGCTTCTTGCCTCCCGGAAGACCCCTGATTTTGAGCCGCTCCGAAGTCGCCATCAACTGCAAAGACCGGACGTCGACCTCCGGCGCCAGCCGGATCGCGATGCTGACGTATTTCCCGCCCTGCCTTGTTTCTGCCTGCACCGTCGCGCGCTCCGAAGCATTCGCCCCGGCTATGGCGTTCTGCAGAAGCTTCTTTACATAATCGTTCATCCAATTGGCGTCGCCCGCCCGATCCCAATTTTCCGCCATCTTCCACGGGATATCCTTGCCTAGCCACCTCCGAAGCTCTTGCCAATCCGGAAGCGGTCCGCTGTCGAAAAAAGATTTCAATGCCATCTCCTCCCCGCCCGATAATCCGATAACCGGGCTTCCGCCCAGACACCTTCCTCCAGCATATGAAACCGGCCTCCCGGCCGTTCCCTCCTGACTTGAGAGAACCTCTGGGCGCCAGCCTTCATACACTGTCTATGAGCCTAGAGTGAAGGAGTCGTTATGCCTATGCCATGCATCGTCGGCAATGTCAAAATCCTGAGCGTCGGCGGCAGCGGCGTCGTCCAATTCGGCGACGCGATTCAAATCTCTCCTTCGAGCATCTCCAAAACCTATGCTGGAGCCGGCTCCTTCTTGACAGGAGATCTGTCGCGCTCCAATAACGCCATCAGCGCCACGAACACGAACGATCCCGACGTGCAAGACTCCAGCGAAACGAACATCGGAAACTCGGGGGTTATTTAACTGTGAACTGGAACATCCAGCAATCGATAACGATCGGCCAGCTCCGAATAGATGGCATTACGAACTCCTCCGTCCTGCAGATCGGAAGCGCGGGCAGCATCCAATCCTTGTCGCAGCTCTACAATACGGGCGGCTTCGCCGAGCCCGCTCCGGAGCTGAGCGAGGAACTGGCCACCCTGTCGCTCGTGCCTTTGCCGAATCCGACGTAAGAGAGAGGGGCAATGACGATGCAACCGCAACAACCGCAACAACACCAAAAGCCGCGACAACAGCCGCAGCCCAATCTGTGGAACGGCGTCTATCAGTCGGCCCAGCCCGGCGTTCATCTCAACAACGGGCAAGCGGCCGTGCACCCAAATTCGTGGGCTGGCATGGCCCAGCGCCTGTATCAGGCGGAGGTCCGGCTTAAGCAGATGACGGAGCAGATCGCCTCGCTGCAGAAGCAGCTTGACGAAGTGAAGAGCAAACCCCCTCTGCACGTCGAATATCACTTTGACCAGTTGAAGGTCAACCGTCTGGAAGGCACTTTGAACGTCGGCATCTCTCCGCAAGGCATTCAAGACATGGAATCTCTGGAGACGCCCGGCTTCGCCGGATGGAAAGCGGCCGAAGGAAGCGCCGACGCAGCGCTTCAGCCGATGCGCCAGCTTCAGCAGGAGATGGCCGCCTACATGGACGCCGAAGCTTACGGCGCACTGGCCGGACTGGAGCCGCAATTCGGAATTGTCCTGGGTGAAGAGCACCGCAGGCAGATCGTCGCGGACGTGAAGAAGCAGCTTAACGAACGCGTGCATTATTACGCCCGCTCCGAAGCCTACCCGTCCGAAGGGACGGAGGAGGAGAAGCGAAAATGGCGGGATTCGGTCAAAGAGAAGACGATGCGCGACGTTCAAGGCGCCTTCACCGCTTATTTAAGCAAGCAGCAACAGCAACAGCAACAACAACAATTCCAACAGTCCGATAAAAGGGGGTGAGCGCCTTGTCGTCGCCGCTGTCTCTTCACGTAACCAACGGCCCCGTATCCGTCGGCTGCATCAATCTCGTCGGAGTGTCCAGTTCGTCGGCGCTGCTGCTTGGCGACACCGAATCGATCACGCTGTATTCTTACTTCGATACGCCCGCCGAATCGATGATCGTGACTCCGATGGCTCCTTTGCCGCTGCCGGGAGGGGGAGAAGAACAAAATGAACCGTGACCCCAGAAGCACGACGCTGCTCTCGCTTTACGTGAACACCGTCAGTTCGTCGGGAATCGTGCACCTTGGAGACGGACAGGACACCAATATGGCTTCGCGGGCGCTCGCCGTGCAGCGGGCTATCGCGAATTTCCAGGATGACGAGTTTTTCTTCGAAGCTTATCCGATCTTTTATTTGCCGCAGCTCGTTCCCGAAGCCGAAGTTCCCGTTCGCTTCCGGAGCGAATCGCCCTGGCCCACCCTGCAGGTAGGCTGCGTCTACGCGCTTGGGGTTTCCAGCTCGTCCACGTTTCGCGTCGGCTGCAGCGGCCCGGTGCAGGGCGTCACGAGAATCAAGCACATTCGCCACTTCAACAACCTCGTCGCTTCTCCAGTCGGGACATCCGCTGAAAATAGGGATTATTCGTCCTGACGGTACAAACGTACAGGACTCCATATGCCCCCCGTCATATGCTGACATTGTGATTCGCCATCACAACCACATGAATACGGGAGGTTTTCACAAATGAGTTATCCGGTAGCAGGTGCGGCAGTTTGCGGTTGCAAGCCGACTCACGGCGGCGGTTATTTCGGAACGGCTGCATTCGCCCTGGTTTTGTTCGTTTTGTTGGTTATCATTCTTCGCGCGGGATATTAATCGAGCCGTCGCAAAATAAACGTACGTCCCCGCACAGAGTGCGGGGACGTACGTTTATTTGCCGTCGGGACGCTCAGTTCGGCGCGGAGCTTGGCGTAATCTGGCCGAGCTTCAGCGCCAGATGAAGCTGGAGCCGGTCTTCCGGATCGTCGAGGGAGACGCCCAGAATCGCCTGCACCTTCTCCAACCGGTAGACGATCGTGTTATAGTGGGCGAACAGCCTTTCGGAAGTGAGCTTGATATTCCCGTTGCAGCGGAAAAACATTTCCAGCGTCTCCATCAGCCTCCCCCCTCCCTTGCGATCCGCCAGTTGAAGCGGCAGCGAGTATCGGTTAAGGAACTGCTCCCGCTCTTCCCCGGAAGGGATCAAGTACAAGAGGGAATACACGCCCAGTTTATCGTAAGCGATGACGTCGCCCGGAAGCGCGCACACTTCGGCCACCTGACGGGCGTGCTTGGCCTGCGTCCAGCTGCCCTGCAAGCCGTCCGGCCGGTGCGCCGCCCTCCCGGCGTACAGCTTCAGCTCGGGTTCTCCGAGATGCTCCTTCAGACTGTCCAGCAGTTCGGTTAACGCGGCGAACAGCGCGGACTCGCGTTCGCCCTCGGCCAGCTTCCCCTGCGGAATCGACAGCACGGCAGCCAAGTCGTCGCCAACGGGCGCGACGAGCAACCCTTCGGCTGTGCGCCCCCGTTCCGAGCGGAGCAGGCGGCACGCCTCACGTAGGCGATCCGCCGAACCGTCGGTCTCGGGCAATCCGACCATCGCGGCTACGAGCGCCGTTCCGTCCGGAATCAGACAGCCGCATACTTCGGCCCTCAGCTTCCAATCCGCTTCGGAGACGATTTTCCCCGTGAGCCAGTCGTGCAGAAACTGGTCCAAATATTTGTCTTCCACTTCGCGAACGGCTTCCACGTTGGCCAGCTCCATGCCGACCAGCGAAGCCAGCCGGTCGATGCTAAGCTTGTCGAGCGGTCTCAGCTCGCGCTTATGCTCGACCGCCGCCAGGTAGGACTGCTTTGTCTTCTGCTCCGGAATCGGCTTAACGTAGACGCGGACGGAATTCGTCAACGGAACGTATCCTTCGCCCGCCCCACGGTCGAGCTGGCGGTAAGTAAGCGATTGAAGGAGCGGCCATACTTCGGTCGGTTCCGTATCCCTGAGCCCGCGGGACAGCCAAGCTTTGTCGTGCTCCCGGACGACGACGACCGGATTGTCCAGCATCGCTTCCATTTCGTCCAAAATCGCGTACAGGCCTCTCCCCTCCAACAGCAACGCCGTCAGCTTCCGCAATCGCCCGTTAAGCTCGGTCAGCATCGCGTTGCCTTGAAGTACCGTCCGTTCCATAACGCCGGACGAAAGATCCTCCCGATGATCGATGTACGTTTCTTTGCGCGGCATGATGGTCATGAAGCTTGCCTCCTTCTATTACAAAGCGCCACATAATATAACATTGACAGCCGAAATCCAGCATCCAACAACTTAACTAACTATTTATGTTATATATTATAACATAATAATCGAAATGTCTTTATCTTGTTTTACTAAAAAGTAAGGAAATCGTTGATAGATTTGTCCTAAATCGAAAAAAAACCTCGTTTTAGCCAAGTCACATTACTTAACGCAGCCTAAAATCGAATAGCGCGACGAACGATTTCCTGCGTCTTCCCCCTCGCACCTTCCATCTTGTCGAATAAAAGAAAACAAGCTATCGTATACGATATTCCATACCACTCGAAGGAATGAGGGAAACCCTTTGCCCCGAAGCTCGATGCCGCTCTATCGCAGAAGATGGAAGTTCTCGACCGTCCTGCTCGTTTCGTTCGTCATTATGATATCGCTTCCAATTTCCTTGATCGCCGCTTACTCGGTCCGCTCCTTCAATACGATTCTGCTGGACAATGCCAGTTCCAGAGCGATGCAGACGTTGGAACAAGTTTCGTATACGGTCGATTCCAAGCTGCGGCTGATGAAAAACACGATCGCCACGATCGCCAACGACCGCGAAATCATCGCTGCCGCATCGGCGGCCCGCTTCTCGGCAACCCGCCAGGAGCAGCTCGAGCAGAGCAGGAAGCTGGAATCTACCCTGCACAGCTACTTCCACTACACGCCCGATGTCCAATCGGTGTTGTTCACTTTCCGCGGCGGAGGCGTCGACAACTACAAGCGCAATTTGGCGATCGACGAGACAACGATGCGCGGCCAGATTTGGTACCGCAACGTTCTGCTGAACCCGAACAAAGTGCACATCATGGGAGCCGAGACGAACGCAAGCCTGTTCGGCGGGCACCGCTACATCAGCTTGGCGGTGGCGCCGAACTACAGCATCCCCTTGTTCGGCGTCGAAACGATATATTTCGTCTTTCACGTCAGGGAAATCGCCGAGCTGCTCAAGACGGAAGCCAGCGACGCAGGCGACAGCTTCGTCCTGGACGCATCCGGCAACGTCATCGCTTCGACAGACGCCGAGGCGATGGACCGGGGCATCGCGGACAATCCGCATTACCGGCGAGCGCTGGAAGGCGGCAACGGCCACTACGTCGAGACGATCGACGGACGGCAATCTTTCGTCGTCTACCGCTTATCGGAACAAGGGTTCAAATATATCCAGGTGTATTCCTACGCCGGAATGCTGGAGCAGACCAACGCCACGTACAGGCGCATCCTCGTCATGTCCGCGGCTGCCCTGCTCGTGTTTCTATTCGTCTCTTACTGGCTTGTTCGCAGCATCGTCAAACCTCTCGGATCGCTGGTCAACCAGATGGCCGCCGTCAAGACGGGCAACTTGAAAGCGAACATCAAGGAGTCCGGCCCCGTCGAGACGTACGTGCTGGGCGTTACCTTCAACGAGATGGTCGCGCAGCTCAAAGCGTCGATCCGCGAGATCGAGGACAAGGAGACGCAGAAGCGGCTGGCGGAGATCGCGGCTCTGCAATCGCAGATCAATCCGCACTTCCTGCTCAACACGCTGAACACGATCAAGCTGATGGCCGGTCTCTCTAAAGCTCCCAATATTCAGAAAATGACCGAGGCGTTAACGAAGCTGCTGTCTTCCGCCTTTAACCGCGGAGGCGCGTACACAAGCGTGGAGGAAGAGATCAACCTGCTGGACTATTACGTTCAGATCATGAAAATCCGTTACGGGGACCGGTTCGACGTCGTATACGACTTCCCGCCCGATACGCGTTCGCTCCGCATGCTGAAGCTGCTGCTTCAGCCGATCGTCGAGAACGCGATTATCCACGGCGTGCACGAGCGGGAAACGAGAGGAACGATTCGGATCGCCGGCGAAATCCGCCGAGACAACGTCTTCGCGATCGCCGTCGGCGATGACGGAAGGGGAATGAGCCCCGACGTCCGCAACGCTCTGCTGGACCAAGCCGACGCCGGTGAACGGATGAGCTTTAACGGCATCGGATTGCGGAACGTTCACGACAGGCTGACGCTGAATTACGGGACGTCTTTCGGGCTGTCGATCGCAAGCGAGCCGCTCAAGGGCACGATCGTCACGCTTGCGCTTCCCGTGTTAAGAGAGGAGAACTGATATGTTAAGAGTTATGATCGTCGACGACGAACCGATATACCGGCTGGCGCTGAGGGAATTGATCCGCTGGGAGGATTACGGCTGCGAGATCGCGGCGGAAGCATCGAACGGACTGGACGCCTTGCGCATGGTCTCTTCCCGCCGAATCGACCTGGTCGTCGTCGATGTCCAGATGCCGATTATGACCGGTCTGGAGTTTCTGAAGAAACTGAGGTCGTCGCCCGAGGGGCAGGACACCGCAGTCATCGTACTCAGCGCCTATTCCCAGTTCGAATACGTTCGGGAGGCATTCATGCACGGCGTCCACGACTATATGATCAAAGAAGATTTGAACGCGGAGCATGTCGGGGAAATCATCGACAAAACGGTCGGCAAAATCGGCGAAGCCAACCATCTCCGGGAACGCCGGCAGCTCGAAAGCCTGGCCCTCGAGGAAGCGCGCAAAGAAGAAGCGCTGCTTGCTCTCGTCCGTCCCGACGCCGCTCCCGGAGCCGAAACTTCTCCGACTCCCGAATGGCTCGCCTCCGCGGACAGCGGCATGCCGTTTCTCTGCTGTCTGCTCGTCGATCGCGATGCCTCGGGCGAATCCGGAGAGATGGACAAGACGCGGAGCCGGATGATCGCACACTCGATTCGCCAGGCTTCCGCGAACTACCGCATCGAACCGACGATCGCCCGCATCGCTTCGCGGGAGTACGCCCTGCTGCTTCCCGTGCCCGGCCGCCTCGGAGAGCTGCAAGCCCGCGAAGCCGTCGCGGAATTGGCGGGCAGAATCATCAGCCAGATCCGGGATTACTTGAACCTGGAAGCCACGCTGGGCCTGCTTCGCGCCGGCTCTGGCACAGCCGCATGGCAGGAACGCTACGGCGAGGCACGGCATTTGGCGCGGACGCGCTTCTACCTCGGCTCGGGACGCGCCTACTTCGAAGAGGACGTCAGCGCCTATCCGCGGCAGCTGACCGCTCCGGTCTGGGACGTCCCGGAAATTTTGCGCTGCCTGGAAGCCGGACGAACCGATTGGACCGGACCCCTCGAAGAAGGAATGAACAAGCTCGCCGGCTCGTGCGGCGTTCCCGTGGAAACGGCGGAGCAGGAATATCGCTCCCTGCTCTGGGAGATCGGCTCGCTGCTCCATTCCAGAGGACTGAGCTGGGCCGAGCTGGGCGAACCGCAGTCCCCGCTCGAGCGAGTCGGACATTTCGAGCATTCCCGCGCGCTGAACGTGTGGATCGGCTCGCTCGTTCGCGCCGTCCACGACGCGATCGATCCGAAGAAACGGTTTCTCGAAACTTCCCCTCCGCTCGTCGACAAGGTGAAAAAGTGGATCGACCGGCACTACCAGGAGCCGATCTCGCTGGCGAGTGCAAGCGAAGCGGCCGGCATCAGCGAGAGCTATCTGAGCAAGATTTTCGCCAAGGAAACGGGAGAAACGTTCGTCGAATACGTTATGAAAACCCGCGTGGAGAAAGCGATTCTGTTCATGGGCAGCGGCATGAAAATCTACGAAATCGCCGAGAAGGTCGGTTATCCGAATCAGGGCCATTTCAGCAAAATTTTCAAGAAGGTAACGGGCAAGACGCCGCTCGAATATCGCGAGCAGCTGGTTTCCAAGTGAGTCCCTTCGCGCCGTCCGAGGATAAAAAGAGAGAAAAAAAGAACAAGGATTAACATGGGAAAGCGCCTCCATAGCCGATAAAATACAATTCGAAAGCGATTACATTATTCCATTACGGAGGTCTGCAAAGATGAAAAAGAGAAACAGGGTCACGCTGGCGCTCGCTTCCGCACTGGCCGCAACTACGCTGCTGTCCGCCTGCGGAGGCAACAACGGCGGAGAAGCTTCGCCAAGTCCGGCGGCATCCGGAGCGAGCTCGTCTCCGGCCGCCAGCAAAGAGAAAGTGACGCTTAAGATGGCCATCTGGGACGTCAACAACGACTTTCTCACCTATCTCGACGAGAAAGTGAAAGCGTATTCGAGCGTCGCTCCGAACGTCACCGTCGAGCTCGAGACGTTCAAGTCCGACGGAGACTACCTGCAGGCGATGAAGGTACGGGCGACGGGCAACGAGCTCCCCGACGTCATGGGCTTGAAGCCGAACTGGCTGTACGACTTCCGGGAGCAGCTCGTCCCGCTGGACGGAGAAGCTTACTTGGCCCAGAACCAATACGCCGACAAGTTCGCGATCGACGGCAAAACTTACGCCGTCCCGATGATGGCATTCCCCGAGCTGGTCTACTACCGTCCGAGCATTTTCCAGGAACTGAATTTGCAGGTGCCGACGACTTGGCCGCAATTCCTCGATCTGCTGCAGAACATCAAGGACAACAGCAAATACATTCCGTACGCTATGGGAGGCAAGGACGCTTGGCCGAACTATCCGTTTAACGAGTTCCTTCCCCAGCTCGTCTCTGGAGCCGAATCCTATCTGAGCGATATGGCCAAGGACGACAGTCCGTTCGCGGAGGGCAAGCCTTTCTTCGAATCGTACAAACAGATCGAAGAGCTGTACGCCCTCGACGTGATGGGACCCGACCCGCTCGGCATCGGCTGGGATCAGGCGACCGATCTGTTCTCGTCCAAGCAGGCGGCCGTCATCGCAGCGGGACTGTGGTTCGCTCCGACGTATGAAGCCAAGGTCGGCAGTATCGACGATCTGGCCGCTTTCCCGATGCCTTACCGCCTCGACGAGAGCGAGCCGCTTAAGCTGATGATGTTCACCGACCATTTCTACGGCATTACGAGCGGATCGGACCATCAGGAAGAAGCGAAGCAGTTCCTGAACTGGTTCTTCTCCCCGGACGTGTACCAGACGTACATCGACGCGCAGAAGCTGGTATCCACGTTCGAAGGCGTGGAGTCGAACGTGCCGTTCCTGAAAGCGTTCTATGCCGACAACCAGAACGAGACGTTCAGCTATATCCCGGGAGACGCCGAATACACCCGGATCACGAACGCGATCCAGCTCGACGTAAAAGCGATCGGCCAGGATATGATGGCCGGCAAGAAGGTCGAAGACATTTTGCCCGCCCTGAACGACAAGTGGGCGAAAGCGAAAGCCTCCAAGTAATCCGACGCTCCGGTCCCTGATCGACAAGCGCAATTTTACGACACGGGGCTGTCCTGGCAAGGACGGCCTCGATCATTAAGGGGATTGTCTTATGAGTTATTCGATGCAGAAGAGACTGGTCGTCGTCTCGTTCCTGTTCATACCCGTGGCGCTGCTCCTCCTGTTCCTGCTATACCCGTCGCTCAGACTGCTGCAATTCAGCTTGACGGATTGGAACGGAATGAGCAAGAGCTTCAACTACGTCGGATTCGACAACTACGTCGAGGCTTTCCGCAATCCCGACGTATGGAAGGCGCTGTCCAACAACTTTCTGTATTTCGGCATCCACGCGGTATTTATCCCGCTCGAGGTTATGCTGGCCGTATTCCTGAACAACAAAATGCGCGCAAGCCGCTTTTTCCGCTCTATCGTCTTTATGCCTTACATTTTGAACGGCGTAGCCGTCGCCTATCTGTTCAGCTTCCTGTACAACCCGATCAACGGCCCGATCAACGCGCTGCTCGAAGCGGTCGGTCTGGAAAGCTGGATTCGGAACTGGCTCAGCGACAAGAGCATCGTCAACTATTCGCTTGTCGTCGTCTCGCTATGGAGATTCAGCGGGCTTCACGTCGTGCTGTTCCTTGCCGGTCTGCAGTCGATCCCAAACGACCTGTACGAAGCGGCAACGATCGACGGAGCGGGACCGCTCAAGAAATTCGTCCATATTACGCTGCCCGGCATCTCGCGGGTAATGGAGATCGTCTTGTTCCTGAACGTCAGGGGCGCTCTGCAAGTGTTCGACATTCCGTTTCTGATGACGCAGGGCGGGCCAGGACTTGCGAGCACCACCTTTACGGTATATACGATCCAGACGGCTTTCAAGTATAACAACTACGGACTCGCCTCGTCGCTAGCCGTCATTCTGATGCTCATGATCATCGTCTTCAGCTACTTGCAGGGACGATTGTTCAAAGGGAAAGGAGAATCGTCATGAACGTTCGGGCGCGCTCCCTTCCGCTGCTCTACCTGCTGTTCGTCGCCATTACCGCCGTCGTGCTGTTTCCGATCGCCATCAACGTCATGACCGCATTCAAGACGCCTGGAGACTTGATGAGCTCCTCTCCGCTTTCTCTGCCGAAGCAGTGGAGTTTCGTCAACCTGAAGACGGCGTTCGAAAAAGGCAACATGCTCGTCGGCTTCCGCAACACCGGCATTCTCGTCTTCGTCAGCGTGTTCCTGAACACGATTCTCGGCGCGATGACGGCCTACGTGCTGAACCGCTTCGATTTTAGGCTGAAAAAGCTCGTCATGGGCATGTTCATCGTCGCCATGGTCGTGCCGTTCTACACGACGGAGGTCGCCAGGTTCCAGATTATCAAGGGGCTCGGCCTGTACGACTCGCTCGGAGCGCCGCTGCTCATCTACGCGGGTACCGATCTGCTGCAAATTTTCATCTTCCTGCAGTTTATCGAGAAAATCTCCGCGCAGCTCGACGAAAGCGCGATGATCGACGGCTCCTCGTACGTCGGCATCTTCACGCGAATCATCTTCCCGCTGTTGCTGCCGGCTTCCGCCACGCTCGGCATCATCAAAGCGGTCGACATCATGAACGACATGTACATCCCTTATCTGTACATGCCGTCGAAGAGCCTCCATACGCTGTCGACCTCGCTCATGACGTTCGTCGGCCAGCGCGCCTCCAGCTTCGAACAGCTGTCGGCGGCGATTCTGATCGTGCTGATCCCGACGCTGCTGCTGTACCTGTTCCTGCAAAGGTACGTCTTCTCCGGCATTACCGCCGGTGCGGTCAAAGAATAGAAAAACAAGCCTTCGTCCGGATGAACTCCGGTGAAGGCTTGTTTTTGCGAAGACCAGCGCTGTTTTGGCCAGCGGGTATTGGCCGATTTGGAGCGGTCCCGGGCTCGTTACTCGTTTTTTCAAGTATTTTCCGTCGTCCATCGGCCGGTTCAGGAAGCGGACCGTCCGGTCAACGCGGGGAGAGAGCTTACGCGCGGGTAGATTGCCCGCAGGCCGGGCAGGAATGGCTGTCCGCGTAGAGCGGGGTGTCGCAGCTATTACAAATCTGCCGCTGATCCAGGCGAGGCGCTTCTTCTTCCGCCGATGTCGCCGCATCTGACGCATCCGGCGAAGCCGATGCCTCTGCCGCCTCAGACGTCCCCGCTCCATGCGGCTCTTCCGGCACGTGCAGATCGACTTGGATCGGTTCCTTCTCGACGACAGGAGGCGGGAAGGCGTGGCCGCACGAAGGACAGAATCTCGTCTCGTCGGACACCCGCTTGCCGCATGATTCGCAGTCCTTCTCGTTGCGGATCGCTTTGATTCTGGCGTCCAGCGAGGCGATCTCTTCCCGAATCGAGGAAATCTCCTCGCACTTCGGTCTTACCTGATCTTCCGAGACGGACAGATCCTTCGCCAAATAAGCTTCGTATACGGCTTCGCCGATCGCGGCGTACAATTTATCGATATCTTTGCGTTTGCCAGAGATTTGATTGTTCAGCTTGGTGATCTCCACGGTCTGCTGCGCTTTCTCCGTTGCCGTCGTTACCCCTTTGCTGACCGTATCCGTAATTTTTTTGAAAAAACTCATCCCACTCTCTCCTCTCTATAGCCTATATTATCTCATACGTCGACAAATTTACATGGTTCCAACCGCTTATTCCAGAACAATCTCGCGAGCGGCGGCACAACGAGGAACAAAGGCAGCCCTCTCGTCTCCTCTTCTCCTTTCTCCCCTTTCACGATATCCCCTTCCATCAGGCGGTCTGCTTCTCCCATCCCACTTTCCACTTCTTTGTCGTTATCCCCTTCCGTCAGTCCTCTCCAGCATCACATCTACTTTTCATCCTTTTTACCGATATCCCTCTCGATCAGTTCGTTCTATCTCTCTCCATTCATTCTCTGTGCGCCTTTTGCCGCTATCCCCTCCATTCAGTTCACGCCGCACCTGCCCCACCGCCTTTTTCACCCCTTTGTCGCTATCCCTTTCGGTCAGTTCACGCTATCTCATACCATGCTTACAGCTTTTCTCCCCTTTTGCCGACATCCCTTCGAGTCAGTTGGAAATCACATGGATAAAAAGAAAAATGAGCGAATTACAACTTTAAATAAGAACAAATGTTTGGTATAATAAAAGTAGAACAAACGTTCGCTGAAAACGGAAAGGAGATTCGTATGAGCCTTAAAGAAGCCGCGGAGAAATTCCAAAAGTTTTGTTCCGTCTTTAAAGAGGAAGCGGATTGTTTCCCTGTTCTGTTCGAGTTGAAGTGGCCCGACGGCTTTCGCTGTCCGCGCTGCAACCACTCGCTTTTCTATCTCATTTCCACCCGTCGGATTCCGCTCTACGAATGTCGCTCCTGCCATACGCAAACTTCCTTGATCGCCGGCACCATTATGGAGGGCAGCCGTACGCCTCTTCATCGTTGGTTCCAGGCCATATTTCTGCATGCCCAGCCCCGCTGCGTGAATGCCCGCCAGCTCTCCGAAGCGATCCATGTCACCTACAAAACGGCCTGGTTGATCTGTCACAAAATTCGCCGCGCCATGGCTGCGAG
>NZ_JBEPYQ010000005.1:50942-51235 GCF_041641335.1 Cohnella sp.
TGCTCTCGGGCATTGTTCGCGTTTCGGATTCCGTCTATTGCAAACGGATGGTTCCTTCCTTCGACTGGCATCAACAAGAACAGCCTCTGCTGATCGGCGCTTCGGATGCGAGCGACGGCACTCCAGACAAAATTGTGATTAAACTGCAATCGAAAGTCCCGTTAAAAGACAAGTACGACTGCCCGGATACGGCACCTTTCATTCGCGCTCACGTTCATCCTGACGATGCGACAAACGTAATCGTAACCCGAAAGTACGGACGGGATATGAATAAAAAGCTCGTGTGGATGGGG